>JACDDG010000289.1 GCA_013817115.1 Parachlamydiaceae bacterium
CAATAAAAATGATTAAACAAAGGAGTCAACGATGACGCTCAGCGAAGAATCAATCTCTTTTTTGGAAGAACATATCCCGGAACTCGCAGATGCAGCATTCAAGCAAGCCTATTGGGCAGCGCTCGCCTCAGGGAGCAGTGTGCTTATTAGCGAAAATGGGGATCTTGTAGAGGTATTCCCTAACGGCAAGCATAAATTCATTAAACACCTACCTGCAGCAACGCCAGTAACCCCAGGACAGAGGTTGGAAATAAAATGAATAAAGGAATTCCACGCCTACGCATGTTTGCAGGTCCAAATGGTTCAGGAAAAAGCACATTTAAATCCATGATCCGCCCTGAACTTCTTGGGATATTCATCAATCCTGATGAGATTG
The DNA here is from genome assembly GCA_013817115.1 of Parachlamydiaceae bacterium. Lineage (GTDB taxonomy): Bacteria > Chlamydiota > Chlamydiia > Chlamydiales > Parachlamydiaceae > JACCRY01. The sequence goes on from JACDDG010000289.1 coordinate 377, forward strand.
AAAAGGAGATCCGTGATTATGACTTTCTAGACCTTGAAGCCTACCGAGTACAAACGGAAGAAAGAGAGATCTTGGACTTTTTTATTGAGTCTCCTCTCTTAAAAGCAGCAGACCTGCTGGATGATGCCCACCTCTTACGCTTTAATGATGGTAAGTTGAGTTTCTTCTATGCAGGGGTAAATGCTTATTTTGCCTCAGTGGCAGCAGATTTTATCCGCCAGAAGCTCATTGAGTGTTCAAAATCTTTCACATTTGAGACTGTGATGTCGTTTCCTGATAAAATTGAGCTGTTACAAAAAGCGCAGTCAATGGGATATAGGACCTATTTATACTACGTAGCGACAGAGGATCCTGCCATCAATATCTCTCGCGTTCGCTATCGGGTAAGAATGGGTGGTCATTCCGTTCCGGAAGATAAGATTGTGAGTCGTTATCAGCGTTCTATTGATTTGTTGATGCAGGCTATTCGCTTTACCAACCGGGCTTACATTTTTGACAATTCAGGGCACGAGCATGTCTGGCTCGCAGAAATCACCGATGGACATACTCTAGAAATGAAAACAGATCAGGTGCCTGCATGGTTTAAGAAAGCCTTGGGAAGCCAATTCAATATAGGAAGCAAGGGAGTCAAATAGCAATGACACTAATGTCGACGATTATTGAGCCTTGCTTTGTCTCGAGCTTGGAAACCTTTGAGCAAGCAAAATCATTTCAGGCAAACCTGGTCTGGAAAAAACTAGATGAGATCATACTGGAAGAGGCACTGTCGAGCTGGCTCTCTACTTTGGGACACAAAACACAGATTAACTACCGGTCTGGCATTCGCAAGCTGATTGAATTTGGCTTGCTCAATCCGATGATGACTCTGCAAGCCTTCGCTCTAATCAATCATGAAGCCATCATTGATCGGATTAAACTCATCCAAAAATGGGCGGAATCTAGCAGACAAGCACGCGCAGCTTGCTACATTTCATTCACTGGGTTTTTAAATAGACGCCTTCAAGGTGTTATTAAAAAGCCTTTGCCTAGTAAAGAAGGAAGCTCAAAAACATTTTTCAGAATAGGCGACAAAGTCAAAACACAAGCGATGACGCAAGCGCAGTGGATCACATTTTTCAAAGAGCTTGAAAAAATCAACCCTCGGGATTGTCTTATTGCTAAGGTAATTTTGCAGGGAGGAAAACGCGTCAATGAGGTGTTGTCACTCCAAACTCACCAAATTGATTGGGAAAAGTGTGAAATCACGTTTCCTCAGTCGAAAATGAAAGGTGTTTACAAGGAGACGGTCATCACGTATTCAGAAGGCATCATGAAAAGACTCAGAGAGCATATTGGAGCTAGGACAGGGCCAGTATTTATCACCAGGTTTCAAAAACCTGTGATGATTAATCAAGTGGCTGTGACGTTTGCCAAAGCCGGGAAAGAAGCTGGCATTCCGTTTAAAATCACTCCACACGTTTTGAGAGCCTCTGCTGTTACCTACCTTAAGCAGCAAGGCTTTCACGATAGCGATATCATGCGCGTAACAGGGCACGCGACATCTGAGATGGTCTTTGCGTATGACAAATCTGCTCGTTCAGACAACGCTAGCAAAAAAGTGAACTTAATATCATAGGGAGAATGGAATATATGAATGCGAACACCAAAAAAATTGCCGAGGAATATGCCAATCAAGTCTGGAATGGCAAAGACATCAGCGCGATCGATAAATTAGTGCATCAGGATGCAGTCATTCACAGCCTGCTCGGTGATTATCACGGCACAAAGGCCATGAAGGAAGTTGTACAGGCATGGTTAAAGGGCTTTCCTGATCTTCGCGTTGATAACGATATCATCATCGGAGAAAATGACCTTATCAGCATTCAATGGCGCGCTAATGGGGTCCATAAGGGCGAATTTAAAGGAATAAAACCTACAGGAAAGTCTGTAGCTTATAGCGGCGTGACCGTGTATCGCATCAAAGATGGCAAAATCATTGAATATTGGGCTTATTTGGATATGCAACACTTGCTCAGCCAAATTAAATTAGATAGACAACATTGTTCTTATACGGGTGATTAAATGGATGATTCATTGAAATTAAATATCTCTAGCTTATGGTGTCCGGGAATAGAAGAAGCAAACTTTCCTATTTTTTCTCCCGAACAATTGCCAAGTGGTTTTAAATTAATGCAAGCCAATTTTAGGCCAGAAAATTCCGTTTGAAGTATAACACGATAGGGAAGACAGGAAAGGTAGGTCGAAAATATAGAAAAGAAAGATATAAGTTTGAAGAAGTTACTACAAACAGTCCTTCTCGATTTTGAGAGGGACTGCAATAAAAATATTAGAACTTTGCAGGGTGCCAGTGAATCTGATAACTACTGAAAGAACGCATAATATTATTGAAATATCGATTTACGATATTTTCGATAGTGGTATTATTTCTCTTAGAATTGATAATTTCCTCTTTTAATTGCGTTGTTAGCTCGGGATGCAGAGATAAATATCTTTCTACAACTACGTTCTGATAGCTAGCAGAGTGTTTCATTGCTGAATTTACAATTTTTAAGCCTTTATTAAATTGCTTTTCATAAAAGTCGCCTTCTATACAACAATTAAATATAAGATTTTTTCCAATATTATATTCTTTTTGAATAGCCATTACATGTCTACAATCAGCTGCTTTTGAATAATATTCGAGTTTAATTTTGCTATCTTTTTGAGATTCGGCAAAATTAAAATATCTTTGTGCAACTTCATTCGTATGTTTAAAGCCAATTGAAAACCCTACCAACCCTAATCCACCAAAAAATATAGGAACGCTAAATACGATTGGAAAAACACAAAATACTGATGCACTCATTGTTGCTAAAGAAATACCTAGGGCTAAGGAGGTTATTCCAATAGCAGAAATTGCGACACCTGTAATAATCAAAGCTTTAGTTTCAAGAGAATAGTTATCAGTGGGGAGAGCTTTATCTACACCATTAAATAAATTTTTTGATATCTCCATTAGACCCTCATTTTAGAATATATAAATTACAATAATACTTAACTATATTACTTTACTCAAAGTAACACAATGATAATTTTAACGCAACTTCTCATAAAGTGTAGGGAAGTTGCATTCTTTTGTAGATGAACTTTTCATCTAATTATTATTAGATTGATTTTAACATAACAAAGCAATAGAAAAATAAATAAATCTTAAAAAGATTTAGCTGAAGAGTTTGAGGACTACCAAACTGGCATACATTTATTAATGTTATGAACTTTTTTTAGTAATCTCTGCATGGATTAATCTTGCCTTCGCCATTTTTTGGGATATCTCACAGAGCAGACTCTTTTCTACCAACGCGTTTAACGATAAGCCTAAATTGATGACTTTGATTGATGCTGACGATGTGCCCTGATGAACTATCTTTGATAAAAGATGACGCATGTTGGTACGCTAGCAATACTGCTAGTGCATATTTAGAGAATTCCCTTGCCAATTCTTCTAATGCTCGTTGCCGAATTATCTCAGCTAATTTTGGAATCTTATACCATCCCCTCACTCGATCATGAAGAAATTCAATGAAATTGATGCCTAATTTAAGGCACGTTTGCCTTAGGCTTAAGAATGTGTCACGAGCCTCTCTTCCTTGATCACTTCTTGTTCCACCCGATACTTTTAACTT
>JACDDG010000290.1 GCA_013817115.1 Parachlamydiaceae bacterium
CTTCAGGACAAAGAGGTTTTCCAGTGGACTTGAGCAAGATATCTCTCCATTTGCATAGTAAAATCTTCTCATTATACCATGCGGAAAATTGAAGTCAATCACTTCATTTGCAAACCTCTATAATAATGTCTTATTTTTAGCATAAAGATGAGCTTCGATAATTTCAGTCACGCCCTCGGGGTCATTATTTTTTAAACACTCCCATATTGCACGCGCAATAAGATCTTCATTTAATAGTTCTTTAGTGGGACTATATTCCATTAAACCTGCATTTTCTTTAAGCTTAAGCATTTTTGGTGTACCTTTTGAGTAATTTTTCTGCTTCGCTGATGTCTTTACTTTGTCCATTTTTATTGCCTCCTAGCAAAACTAAAACATTATTTATTGGAATCAGTGCGTAATATTACTTCTACCTCCCCATTTTAGCTCAGAGACCCCACAATCAAAATTTTTATGTATTGTCTAACATCGAGAGTTTTGCTTGTCAACCTACACTTTTAATTGTACCTTATGGATCTCCATCAGGAAAATGATATCCAAAAATTAAGTGAAAGGTACAATAATAATCGAATATTGAGAAACAGCCTCTGATTAGGTTGTTCGAATGTCACAATTGACCAAATTTCTTCAAAAAAAATTATTCCATAAAATGAAGGCTCTATGAATTTAATTGATTTTATCGGGGGATTTATACGAAAGCAAGGGTGGATATTTGCCTGCATAACGATCCTCTCGTTGTTGTGAACTTTTGAAATGCTGTTTTGGCCATTTTTTCTTAGAAAAATGGTAGATATACTAACTAGCTTTGATTCAAATCGCTTGTTGGCTTGGCCTCAGTTAAAAGCCCTCTTTGTTTGGGGTGCCTTATCATTTTTTTTTATGGAGTGCGGGTTTCGCTTAAGAGACTTTTTACAAGCCCGGGCTTTTCCTAAATTAGAAGCAGATATTCGCATGACAATGTTTGATCATATTCAAAACCATTCTCCAAAATATTTTAATGAACACTTTTCGGGAAGCTTGGCCAACAAGATTGGTGATATGGTTTCGACAACGACAATTATTTTGCGAAATATCGGGATGTTGTTTATCCCTGCTATTTTGAGTTGCATGCTAACACTTGTTATTTTTTCGCAGATGAGCCGTAACCTTGCATTAATCGTCGGGTGTTGGATTGCGATACATTTTACACTTTGCTGGATCTTTACCAAAAAGTGCGCCAAGTATGCATACCTTCATGGGGAATCTAGAAGTATTCTGGTAGGAAGAATCGTTGATAGCTTGACCAATAATTTTGTTGTAAATCTCTTTCACCGTTTTCCCTTTGAAAAAGCTCACATAGCTGAAGCGCAGAAAAAGGAACAGAAAGCAAATTATTTGGCAAAAGTATACAGCGCAAAAATGTTTACGGCTTTATCTTTTGCTCTCGTTTTAGAAATATTCACTTTGACTTGGTTTATCATTTATTATTGGATGCAGGGTGCAATTTCTACAGGAGAAGTCGTCCAAATTTTCTATACCATCTGGAACCTTTATATGATCATTTGGGTTGTTGCAGATAGAGCCCCGGATTTTTTTCAGTCCTACGGGATTGCTAAACAGGCCTTTTCGGTCATGCAAGATCCTCAGGACCTTCTCGATACCCCTAATGCAAAACCTCTTAAAATAAATCGTGGAGAGGTTGTCTTTGAAAATGTATCTTTTGGCTATGGGGATAAGAAAATTTTTCATAATAAAACATTGCGAATTAATGCAGGGGAAAAAGTAGGGCTTGTGGGGTATTCAGGTGCAGGAAAATCGACTTTCGTCAATTTAATTCTTCGCTTTTTTGCCCTTAATGGCGGGAAAATTAAGATTGATGATCAAAATATTTCTGACGTTACTTTAAAATCTCTTAGAGAAAATATTGCGCTTATTCCACAGGATCCAATTCTTTTCCATCGTTCTCTTGCGGACAATATTCGTTATGGAAAAATTAATGCGTCACAAGCTGAAGTCATAGAGGCTGCACAATTAGCTCATTGCGATGAATTTATTAAACAGACTGCTCATGGATATGACTCTCTAGTTGGAGAGCGGGGAACAAAACTGTCGGGTGGAGAAAAGCAAAGAATTGCTATTGCACGTGCGATGCTTCTTAAGGCGCCCATTCTCATTCTCGATGAAGCAACATCTGCTCTTGATTCTGTCACAGAAAAATATATACAAGACAGCTTAGAGAAGCTGATGGCAAACCGAACGACGATAGTGATAGCACATCGCCTTTCAACATTATCTAAAATGGATCGTATTTTAGTTTTTGACAAAGGGAAAATTATAGAGCAGGGAACTCACATCGAGCTTTTAAGCCGAGAGGGGCATTACGCTCATATGTGGAAGATGCAAGCCGGAGGCTTTCTACCAGAATTGCCGAGTCTTTAATTTTTTGTCCTTAAAGAAATGCCCTGCCATAGATGGAATATTTCCCAAGAAATGATAAAGACTACTCTACGGATCCTCTTAAAACATATCCTGAAAATTTTTTTGTAGCCCCTGACCACATGAATAGGTGTCAGACCTGACATTCTGACATTTGCAGATTTTGGACGCTTAGTTAATAATAGAGCGAATGTCAGAATATCACGTCAGACACCAAATGCCGCGCGCGGCATTTGACACCTATGGCGGGGCATCCCTTTTCGTTTGCAGAAAGGCTCGCCTAAGTCAAAATTTGCCAAGAAATCTTGCATTCTTTTTACCTTTAATCCTACACCCTACCCTCCGGGTAAGGTGTAGGATTACAGCTATTACATATAGAGCCTCAATTTGCGTGGCGGGATCTTGTATATCTTTTGCAAACAGCTTCGCGTAATAAAGCTATACTCAAAGTCTCGCTTACCTTGAATAAGTAACAAAGGGGTATGAATTTTATAATGAAAAAGGAGAGAGTCGCTTTACGGTTTCATGAAAAAGGTGTTAGACCATCCTTCAATATAGATTTGATCTTTGATAAAGGGGATGACATCTTCTTTTGCAAGTTCAAGGTCGAGTTCCCCAGCCGGGGAACAATACCTGTTAAATTATAATCCATAGCTGCGCTGTCACATGCTATGGGCTACAAAATGATTTTCAGGCCCTGTTTAGTCGCCTATAACAACTTTTTCTGCACAATCGATAATTGCTATTTCTGTATCTATTCTTAGCGCCATCCAAGAATTATTAGTCATTTTTTTTCCAAGATAAGGAAGAGGTTTTCCTGTATAACCATCTACTCCCGACATAAGGTCATGCACTAGAAGTGTTGCCTCTATTTCAACTCCAGCCTCTATCTTTTCACTGTCGGCAAATCTTTTTGAGGCAAGCTCTGAAATAACCTCTGTGGCTCCTTTCTCATGATAGTATGCTGAGTCTAATAATGGGTGCTTGCTTAAACATTTTTTCATGGGAACTGCAGCTGGAAAATGATAAGTTTTCTGACTTGACGCTAAACTCAGCTGTGATCCAGCAATTTTGTTGAGAATCAATGCACTCTTTTGGCGACGATTTACCCGATTCTCTTCAATTCTAACTGAGCATAAACTGAGTTTCTCAAATTCATTCTGCAAAAGAGAAAGGGAAGCTTTGGCAAAGGTGTAGAGTTCCTGCTTAGAATTACCGCGTTGCTTCATGGCATCCATAAAACCTTGCATCTGAGTAGCTTTTGCAGGTTGTAAATTGTCCATTCTAATGCTCCTTATATAGGAATTGATATATTTTATATTGTCTTGACGCTCAGCAAATTTGATCAGTCCAATATATTCAGCAATAATGCCTGATTGACTTTACACCATTATGTTTTGTGTATCAAGACAAACTTTTTTTAGAATCGGGGCAAAAGTTGCCCAAGAATTAAAAAAAGAAAGGTTTAGTGCCAGAAATGCATTTCAGCCTGAATGGATGACTTATAATAGCCTAGGGCATCGCCCCACTCGCATCAAGCAACGCACGGAGGGCTTACATAGGTTTCTACGGCGTTTGGTGGCTTTCTGGCGCCCCTACCGGGG
>JACDDG010000291.1 GCA_013817115.1 Parachlamydiaceae bacterium
GGACAAAGAGGTTTTCCAGTGGACTTGAGCAAGATATCTCTCCATTTGCATAGTAAAATCTTCTCATTATACCATGCGGAAAATTGAAGTCAATCACTTCATTTGCAAACCTCTATAGTGGAGATTTTACAAATGCGACATGTGCAGATGGAACTAATAATAAAATTGAATGCGCCAAAAAAGGTTGTAAAATTCCACGAAAAAACAATTCCTCTGAAAGTGGATAGAGCAATGTTGTACCGACCGGACCATCCCTATTTGATTTATCATATGTTTTGTTCCTTTCATATTGTACTTTGATAGCAGTACAGAGGGAATAAGAGTAATAGGAACTTGTGCAATGCCAATTGCAATTCCTATAGGAATGTGGGGAGGCAAACACATTCCTAGGCCAAGACATCCAATTGTAGGAATAAGATAGTTCCACTTTTCTTTTTTTACTTGGGCAATTCTAGCATTTTCATAATTCTGTCTGTGTCTGTTAGGTGTCTCACGAGCAATCGAAGCGATATTCATATTCTTCCTGTCAATAAATAATTGCAATTGTAACATTTCAAGAAGAATAAATCAAATCAACCTTTCCCTAATGGAGGTGAAAATAGCATTCCCTTTATTTAGCTACTTAGGCGTCTGCATGCAATAAAAAGCATAAACAACATCACTTACATGCGCGCTCCAACAGCATTTGAAAGAAAAGCTTATACGGCCTGACCACATAGCGTGAAAATAAATCTCTTATATTATTTAAGAGTGAACTCAACCATGGAATTACTGATTTACTCTGCTGTCCTTCTCCCACCCCCAGAAAAAACTGAACTTCAACTTTTTGTGCCGCTTCAATATACTCATGATAGAGCAAATTCCAATTAAAATATGTGTCGATCAGGTCGTGAGAAAAATATAGCGTACTTTTAGTCAATCGACGACGAATAGTTTGCAATGATGAAATTTTCTGAAATGAGGCTCGATTAGGCTTCGTAACATCGATCTGCAAAGGCTCCATGCGATGCAATCTGGACCCTTTTTCTACCCAACTAAACTGGTCGTAAACAAAGCCTTCTCCGCTTTCACAGATGTTGGTAAAATAGTGCGGCAAACCGTGAAGGCAATGCTCTGCACCGCTCAAAAGCCTTTGATTAAAACGCTTGTCATGCAAGATCCAAACAACTTCAAAGCCGACGCTAAAATAATCCTGATTTCGCTGTTGAATCTCGTCAACAGATATCGGAGAGCACTGTATTTCAAAAATAATTTTTCTGGATTCCCAAGCGACATCTGCTATCCGATTAATTTCAGGAAATCGTCTTTCCAAGAAACACTCATTTTCCGGTAAAAGATTCAGCATATAGAGTTGTGTGTGCAGATGCTCGGCACTTTTACCGCTCTGGCGACATGCAGGAGTGATTTCAAGATGGAAAAAATGATTCTGACGATGAAGTCCGCCTCGCAAGTGCAAAAGCCCTTTACATTCGGGACAAAAATAATCTACTTGTCGAAGAGCCTCCTTCGCAAAAACAAGGGCTCCATCAATGTCAAAAGCGTAAAGTTGCATTTAATATTCGCTTATCTTCTTCATTTTTTGTATATAAAATCGATCAAAAAAAACCTCGGCATTTTAGGTGCCGAGGTTTTTCAATTTCTCACTTATATCCTGGAGAAGCTTTTGCTGTCATTAACTGAAACCGTAAAAATCAACCACTTAAAAGTTCAATGAATCATTAAGCTTTTCGACCAAGCGAGAAAGTTCACGCATAGTGTAGTCTGGAGTCGACTGTATTGTGACAGCTTCTTCGTTCAAGGACATTCTTGGAAACGAAATAGCAGATGATAAAAGCCTTTTTGTCTTAGAGCACATTAACAGATCAGTTAATTCGTTTACCAGACCTCTTTGAAACACAAAGGTGGTATTTTGATCATCAAATGACTTAGCGATGTCATCAATTTTAGAGGCCACTTTTCGAAGAAGTGGATTAGATGCAAACGAAATTACCTCTACTCGACAGGTGGAGCAAGGTGAAACTTCTTCGCATTTACCTAAATTGTTAAGGTTCTTATGAATGTCGATAGCAGATGCTAAGTTAATACTATGTCCACAAGATAAAGTCACGGCATCAGTCAAAGCCTCAAAGTCAATTGTGCACGATGACGCTTCAATTATGTCGTCAATGATTTGCTTTTGAGCATCGTTGAATCCAAGAGGATCATTTTTTTGCTCAATACGTGTAACAACAATTTCCTCAGGAAGATTAAAAACTTCACGTTGTTGCTCAAGCATGCGGTCTCTTGCAACATTAGAAGTTAAATGATGCTTATAAGTATCATAAAAATTTAAAGCATTTCGGCTCATTGTATACAACTCATCAGTAACATTAGGAGAATCCAAGTATAAATAAATTGATTCAAGAAATTGGCCTTCATTGTGACTGCAAATATCAAAAATTTCTAAGAATATCTCAGTTAGCGGCAATGCTTTGACTGCAGGTATCTTATTTGCTATATCTGCAGCAAAAGCATTTCTAAATGTTATTTCCAACGATGAATCCCAATCGCTGGTATTTTTAAGAATATTAATCATAAATATTTCCCTTATGTAAATATTAGTTTTTAATGCTCGATTTGTTATATTTGTAATAACATATATTTAAAATACTATAAATAAAATTAACAAGCAAGTTAAAAAAGTAGAAGAAAGAGGGTAATGTGACAGGCAGGTTTTGTTAAATAAAATTCTTTGTGCAGTTTATACCAGAAGAAAGAGAAAAAGTATAGTGGAACGATAACCTATGGCTTTAATAAAAGATATGCTGTCAAGGCCTTAAAGAAAAAGTTAAGCTTCGATTTAGTAAAGGAAATTAGTGGCAAAATGTAGAAGCCATTCCCTCCAACCATACTCCTAACTCAATCTTTTTTTGTAGAACTTTGCAGACTAAAAAATAGCTAGAATTTACAGATTTGCTATTTACCTACTTAAACAGTCCGTTAAGCAGTAGAGAAGCATATACCGAAGTGCGTACAAATTTTGGATTTTTGGCTTTGAGAAAGCCCCGCGATTAAGCGATCAAAAATGCCCAATATTATAATATGGGTTCGTTTCTGATCGCTTAATCGCTGGAGCTTTCTCTTTGCTAAAATCCAAAATTTGGACGCCCTTTGGTATAAAATAACATCAGAATAGAGGCGCCGGGATGGCTAGCTATTTGAGGTTTTAGTCCTTATATATTGATTATTTAACGGGTATTTTAGAACCAGCGTACTATGCCCGCCTTAACCCCGGTCCCTCGCAAACCATGTTTTTCTTTGCTTAAGCTTAAATTGTAGGCAGCACCGATATTACATGACCATTTATCATTTAGGTCGTGCTCAAGTAAAATACTGTATGCAAAACCCTGTGACTTGCTTTTGCTTTCAAGTTTTGCAATCTTGATGTCGCTACGAGACCACGAATATTGGACTCCTGCACAAACGCGCCAGCCGGGAATGAAAGTATAGTAGATGTCTGCTTCAATAAATGGGGCCCAAGATTTGAAAGTTTCCGTGAGGTCTTTCAGTTGATATGCAGGAAAATCAATTTTAGTCTTAATATGTCCATAATTGACTCCAAAAGAAGGGGCAATTAGGAAAGTTTTAGTTAGCGGGATAAGATATCCCACTCCTAGCGATGCGGTAAAAAGATTTCCTTTATTAGAACCTCCATTCCCGTAAAGAACTGTAGGTTTTATATACAGGCCCCTGTGAATAAAATAAGAAAAGTCAGCGCGGACTCCCATCATGTCAAGTCTGTCAATGGTACGGCCTGATTCTAAGATATCGAGATGAATAAAGGCTGGTCCAATGTCGACTTTGCCTTTTACTGCGCTGCTAACCTCTGCTTCTAGCAAGTCTTCATCATGAATAAAATTAGCTTGCAGGCCTGTGCTACATGCTAGTAGTGAAGTCATTAAAGTTAAAAAAAATGCTTTTATCATAAAGTAGATCTCCCGTTTAATTGTAAGAGATCATATTAAGGC
>JACDDG010000292.1 GCA_013817115.1 Parachlamydiaceae bacterium
GGAGATATTTTAACTGGTTCGATGAAAGTGATATGAACCGGGAAAATCAAAGCGATGAAAGGGTTAATTGGCTCATAGATATGCTGGGATCAGCGACAGGATAACGAGAAATCATAAAGTCGAGTTAGGAACAGACGAATATATTCCTGAAAAGGATCTTGAATTGGAAGAGGATGAAATTAAATTTGATAATGCTTTGAGCAAACGTTTAGAAGGATCAGAAAAAAACGATTTCAATTCTGGGAGGTTTTTTCTTTACGCCTCTGTCAAATTTTTTTAATAAAAGCCCTCTGGTGATCTCCCAGAGATCACTTTTCTCTTGCAAGCTCCCATTTAAAAAGTTACTTAAAAAAACCCCCTTGATGCGAATTTCATTTCATGTTAGCATGTATCAATCTGATACGTCGATCTAATTCAAAATAGGAGTCTTATGGCCAAAAGTAATAAAAGCCGATATGCCATTTTGTGAATGCTGACATTGATTCCAAATAGTTCTGGCTATGACATTAAAAAATTAATGGAGTCAAGCACCCAGTTTTTTTGGAAGGAAACATATAGTTCCATCTATCCAGTTTTGCAAGAGCTTGAAAAGGATGGACTTATTTTCCGACAAGAAAACCCATCAAAAAGCAATCGGCAACACCACCTTTATTGTCTGTCATCTGAAGGAAAATTAGCTTTAACAGCATGGTTAGCTAAGCCTGCTGAATTAGAACAATCTCGAAACGAACTTTTGCTTAAGCTCTTCTTTGGAGATGTTGTGCCTTCTTCAATTAGTCAGCATCATTTAGAAGAATACCAAAAGGTTCTAAAAAATAAAAAAACGGTCTATTTGGAAATTCATGAGAAGTTGCAACAAGAGCACAAAGAGGAAATTGGGCTGTCCTATTGGTTAATAACATTGGATTACGGAATTAGACAAGTTAAAGCATCTTTAGATTGGTGTGAAAATGCTTTAAAACAACTTACAAAATTAAAAAAAGGTTCATAATATGAGAAAAAAGGCTAAATTAATTATTCTCACAGTGCCGATATTAACTATTTTGATTTCGATTTTGCTCGTCAACGAATCATCTTCACCTTTAAAACTAGGCATAGAACGTGAGGAAACAGAGAAACAACTGCACATTGAAGGAAAATTGCCTGATTGGCTCAAAGGAGTTTTAGTCAGAAACAGTGCCATACCCATTTATCAAGAAGGTAAACAGATTTCCCACGAATTTGATGGTCTTGCTATGTTACATGGCTTTTATTTTAATGAGGGAAAAGTTTTTTACACAAATCGATTTCTTAAATCCCATCAACATGATGCTGTGGTTAATAAAGGTACAGCTCAGTATAAAGGATTTGCGTCAGAGACTTCATTATGGCAAAAAGTACAAGATTTTTTTATCTCCTCCGATCAATGGGTAACTAATGCTTCTGTTAATGTGTTTAAATATGGAGATCAGTATGTAGCCTTAACAGAGGTTCCATTGCCAGCGTGCTTCGATCTAAAAACCCTTAATACTTTGGGTTCTTTTAATTTCCAAGATACTTTACCTAAAAGCAAATGCTGGGAATCGCCACACCCCCATTTTGATGCCTCTTCAAATGAAATTGTAAATTTTCTTATTGAATTTGGTCGCCAAAGTTTTTATGTGCTTTATCGTATGAGGGAGGGTTCCACTTCCAGGGAAGTGATTGCAAAAGTACCTGTCGATATGCCCTCTTATATGCATAGCTTTGCTATGACTGAACATTATCTTATTTTAACAGAGTTTCCACTCATCGTAAAACCTCTTGATCTACTGATTAAGAACAAACCTTTTATTCACAATTTTACATGGCATCCTGAAAGGGGAACACGTTTTATTGTTATAGAGAGAAGCTCGGGAAAAGTCATCTCACAAATAGTTACAGATACGTTTTTTAGTTTTCATCATGCCAACGCTTATGAAATAAAAAATGGAAATGAAATTATCATAGATCTCGTTGCGTTTCCTGACCTTTCCCTTATGCCAAGTCTTTTTCCCCAAGCCTCTTCGTTGATTAATAAGTCTGATTGGAAACGAAGATTAATGCGTTATCATCTCTCACTTGATAAAAATGAAATTTCACCTGAGATTCTATTAGAAAAGGATGTAGAATTTCCCCGTTTTGATGATAAACTTGACGGGAAAAACTATCGTTACCTTTACATGACAATTTCAAAGGATATCTGTAACGAGTTTTTACAGACAGAGGCGACAGGCTTAGTTAAGTTCGACATGCTAACAAAGCAACTCAAAACATGGTATCAGAATAATTGCACTGCTGTAGAACCCATTTTTATTCCTTCTCCTAATGCAGTAAACGAAGATGATGGTGTCATTTTATCCGTCATCTATGACAAAAAAAATAAGCGTTCATTTTTATTGGTTTTAGATGGATCCTTTAATGAAATTGCCCAAGCTGAACTTCCAGAGGAAATTCCTGGTAGTTTTCATGGCCAATATTTTTCTGAAAGTGTTTTCTTTCCCCTAAAGAATGAAGTCCTATAAACATTGAATTAATAGGCGAATTTTGTTTTTTTAGGGTTTTGAGTTTCAGCATGACAAACTACGCAAGAATTGGAGGCATCTTACACAGACGATTATGTGCTTGTGAAAGTAGCTCCTTTCTTTTTTATATAACAATAATCCTATATAATGAGCTATGTCTGTAACTTGTTATTGTATTTAATTTCATTTTGGGATAAAATTAAATTGTAACATATCTCAAATTTGATTTTGATATGTTATAATAAATAAAAAAGGAGATTGAATGAACGAAATGAACGGATATGCAAAAACATCATTGGTAAATTTAGATCATGTTAGCTATACAACCGATGGGATACAAAACTATTCCCCTAATCAACCCTATGCTCACGACTATGCTTTGAGGCAAGCAACAGAAACGCTCGCTACTAACGAAAAAGTAAAAGCTATTACTACAAAATTCCATGCACAATTGCAGCCTGGCAGCCTTTTTAATGAATTGTATATTCAAAAGAGAACTGACGGAATTTTAGAAAATTACCATGTTCGCATAAGTTATCAGCCAAATGATCAACGAGTTGTGGATTTAATTAATTCACGACCTGAAAGTAAACAAATAAGACCTGATAAGTCAGGATTGGTTTTGCATCTAGATCCGGTAATTTCTGGCCGTGATAGAGGTTTTTTTGAAAATGGGGAATATCAGACAAAATATCTTCCTGGAATGCTTGCAATCATCCATCTGGCCAAATGTGAAGGAATGATAGAAAATATAGAGGCTACGAGACTATTTCAGATTCTTAAGAATGCTAACTTAATCTGAGCTAATTCCTTCAATTAATTATGCTGCGGCATCTTGCTGCAGCATTTTACAGCTTTCCAGTACCCTGAGGCATCTAAGCTAAAATGAGAATTAAATTTCATTTCTGACCAAAAGATTTTTCTGAACCAGTTCCCTGGTAATTTATGAGTTGTATGCCAATTGTCCTAGTTTTTTAAGTTGGCAAGGTGAGAATTATCACTAAAATTTTATTGCTTTTTCGTTCTCAATAGACCCATTTACGGTACAGCGCAATGGTTTAGCTTTTGCTTCAAAAATTAAAATTGCAGTCTTTTATGAGGAAGCATAGAGCGGTAATCCATTATCTGGTAGACCGGGCTGAAGGTTTAAGTCAAAGGATCCGGAAGCAATCGCCCGAATTCGTTCTATGTCACTCAGACAATCACGGCGGTAATGTGCTGATCGATGAAAGAGGCTCAATCTTCATAGTGGATTGGGACGATCCTATTATGGCTCCGAAAGAACGCGATCTCATGTTTGTTGGCGGAGGGGTCGCTAGCGTCTGGAATAATCCTGAATCTCTTTTCGAAGGAGAGGAGGTATGATAATCGTACAAAAGGATTTCGAAATCGAAGACGTGCTTTGCAAACCGTTGATGGCTCATCTATCTACGGTTGAGAATGGAGC
>JACDDG010000007.1 GCA_013817115.1 Parachlamydiaceae bacterium
GGCTAAAGCCGTCGATCTGGTGACCGAAAGTTTCCGCGGTAAAGGTGAACAAGCCCGATTAAGCGATCAAAAAACAGCCCCATATTATAATATTGGATCGTTTTTGATCGCTCAATCGCGGGGCTTTCTCAAGCATCAGTTGCGTATTTAAGTGCTTGAGCATAAGGCAACGACGTCTGATTTTTTAATGTCCTTTCAGCAAGAAAATAATTAGCAAATCCGTTTATTAATGGATTAGTCACGTTTCTTAAAAATAGCAAAAATTCGTTAAGATGGGCTTCTGTAATATAGGTTGGAAGGTTATTAAATCGCATTTTTGAAATTAGGTAAAGAGCCTCCACAGTTGTTAAAATAGTGTTAACTGTAATCGCCTGTAGAAGTTTAGCAGCATCATCAACAGTTATTAAGTTGGTTCGATTTTCGATTTTCAATTTAGCTAAAGCTAAGCCACATTTTTTACGATTACAAATTTTATTATTGTTATTTTTATAATACTCTAGCATCCATTTAAAATTATCATTATCTAATTCTAGGTTTGGTCGCTTCTCGCAGCACATTAATGCTAAAATTAATTTACTCTCATTTTTAAACGTCGGCGAGGTAATAGGTGAATCAATAATAGAGCTAAGCAGTTCAGCTATGTAATGATCAGATAATAAATTAGATCTCTTTTCAAGTGCTAATGAAGCAATAATAAAAATACATTAACATCTCAATTTAATAGATTTTTCTTCAAGAAAACTTTTAGCTAGAACCATCATTTCATCATCCGTCAAAGAAATGATAGTTTTAAAAAAATTCATTTTTAAAATGAGAAATTTTGATTTAATTCCGAGGGTAAGATGATGTGTTAGGCTTTCTAAAAGTATGCTCGCTTCCTCTTTAGTAATAGTATTAATTTTATTTTCGATTGTAAAAAGACAAATTTTGTACTTGGTCTTAGAATTAATGATTTCAAAATCTTCAGAATTTTGGAATGTTGATTGAAGTTTGGTGCCTGCTTCGTCAATTGTAAGAACGTTGCTATGACCACGAAGGCAAAATACGGCGGCATAAAGATCTGCCTCAAGCCTTAACTTGAGTAAAATATTTTTATTTCGACCAAAATCTAACAACAAATTTACAGCAAGATTGTATTTTTCTAATCTCTTATATCGGCAATCATTAGTTGAAATATTTCGTGCAATTATAAAGGCCTCGCAAAATCTAATCCGGCCCTCGACTTGATCTCTAAAATTTGCATTTGATTTGTCAATTAATTAAATTAAATCTCGAAATTTTTCCATCAAAGAAGCTGCATTGTTACGCATTTCTTCAGTCAAACTTTGATTGTTGCAAGCTTCAGCTGCGTAATTAAATGCTGAAGCATAAGAAATTTTTGTCCGATTTTTAGAAGTCAGCTCTGCTAGAAATAATTTAGCGTGTCCATTTATTAATGGATTGTTTGAATCTTTAAAAAACAACAATGTAAAAATGACTGCAGCATCTATTTTAGGATGTGTAAGGTTGTCGATGACCATTTTTGAAATTAAATAAATTGATTCAAAAATTATTTTATTCTCTGCATTTAAGGAAGCATTTTGTAAAACATCTTGAATAATAATTTGAGCCGCTTGATTATAACTTAATAATTTTGTTCGATTCTCTATTATCATTTTTACCAAAGCTAGGCAACAATTTTTTCGGAGATTAATTGGGTTATTCGTATTTTTATAATATTCTAGAATCCATTTAGCATTATCAGCATCTGATATTAATTGCGATCTTTTCTCGCAACACATAAATGATAATAGGCACTTACTTTCATTTTTATATGTAGCTGAAATGAGGGGCGAATCAGAATCAAAAATAGATTGAAGTAACTCAGCTATGTAATCATCTGATACTAAGATGGAGACTCTTGTAAGAGCCAAAGTACCAATCATGAAAATCGAATTAGTTCTAAAATGTATGTCTTTTGAATCAAGAAAACTTAAAGCAAGAATCATCATTTCATCACCGGTCAAAGAAGAGATAATTTTAAGAAAATTCATTTTTAGAAAGAGAAATTTAGATTTATATCCGACGAATGGATTATCAACAAGGCTTTCTAAAAGTTTGCCAGTTTCCTCCTTAGTTATAATATTAAATTTATTTTCAAATGTAAATAAGCAAAAATAGTACTTGGCATCGGATTTAATCTTTTGATAATCCTCAGAATTTTGGAATATAGACTGAAGTTTTGAGCCAGCATCAAAATTGGAAAGAATGTTGCTGTTACCCAAAAGACAATTCAAGGCAGCATAATAATCAGCTTCAAGGTTAATCCTAATTGGTATATTTTTGTTTTGGCTTGCCTCCAAAAATAAGTTTACTGCAGAATTAAATTTTGCTAATTTCGTACTTTGATCATCTATTGTTTTAACATTTTTTAAAGCCTTAACAGCCTCAACAAATTTTATCTGTCCAACAACGTTTTCCTTAAATTTCATTTGTTGCTCTTCGCTATCTTCTGAGCCTGCCACAAGCTTTTGGAGTAAAATACTATTAAGATTACGAATCGCTAAGTCATAATTCGGGTTGATAACAGTATTACAAGTAAATAGTCTAGAGGAGGCAAAGAGAGCGAGCCTATTGCATTCGCGAAGGGCTGATACGAAGGAAGAACGAGACTGATCATCTAATGTTAGAATACCGGACTCTTTACATAGAAATTTCCATACTGGAGCAAAATTTGTCACCTTTTCAAAATGTTTAGAAGTCATGCATAAAGCTGTTAAAGGCTCTATCCTAAGAGACGAAAAGATGCGCGCAAGAGCATCCAGCGGCAAGTCTTTAAATGAGCATGTAAATTTTGACATATCACCGGTCTCTGTCAGTATTCTTTTACCGGTTGAATTAACAAAAATTTTATTGTTATTTGTCAATTCTAGATACATTTTATTTACCTTTTTTTATCAATGTCATAGATTTTAAAGGATAACATATATCTAATAAAAGTCCAATAAGAAAGTAGTGGCGGTTGGCAATAAAAAAAAGTAAGTGTTTCAATTTAAGTTTATGCTAAAGTGCTCTATTGAGATTTCAGCAGGTGAAATTACCAAAAATGTAGCGTTTCAGTGTAGTTTTCAATTTTAATTAATATAAATATTTGAAATATCGTAAATTTTTTTGAATATGTTTTTTTAAGCTATACAATTTTTTAAAAAAAATCCAGTAGATTATAACTCCTTGTGTCTTTGTCTTGATGAAAAAACTTATTTGCAAATAGATCGTCCTGTTTTACTTTCTCTGCACCCTTCGCGTCTAAAGTTTTAAGCATACTTTTCCTCCGTTTTGAATTGGGATTCAATAAAAAAGAGGTTCCGGGGAACAGTAGCTGTTAAACTATACCCATAGCTGCGCTCTCGCTTGCTAGAGGCTACAAAATGATTTTCAGGTTATGTTTTTAGCTGCAAAACTTTTTCAAAATAAGGTTAAGTGAAAAGCATGATTGGATTGGCGTTGCTACAATTGCTTCATCGCATTTCAGTCACGTTCACGTCTTTTCGTCTTTGCGTCCATAATACCACAAATATCTGATATTAAGTTGAAATGTTATTCGTATTGAAAGCATTTCAACTTAAAACTATTAGTCAAATATTATACTTTATTCCCATGCCAACGACTTCGATACAATTTCGTAAACATTCGTCGACAATTTCGGTTGGGCCAGAATACGGTCAAGTTCCTTTTTCATCGCTTTTTTACGCATTGGGTCGAGTTTACTATATCCTCTAAAGGCACGTGCTAATCCTGCGGCAATCTGTGGATTTAATTTGTCCAACTCTAAAATCTTGTCAGCAATAAATGCATATCCCACTCCATCGTTACGATTAAAGTGAATCGCATTTTGTGAAAATGCAAAGATTAATGCTCTGACCAAATTAGGAATGCACATGTCAAAAACCGGGTCTTTCAAAAGCATATGAACTTTTTCGAAAGTACCATCTAATTTTGAAAGTGCTTGAACAGCTAACCACTTGTTCATGACTAGCGTATCATGCTTCCACTGCATGTAAAATGCTTGCAGAGCTTTTTCCTTTTCGGGACATTCGATATCTACGAGAAGCGAGAGAGCTGATATTTGATCTGTCATATTCGTCGCTTTATTAAATTGCTCTATGCACAAAGCAATCGTTTCCGGTGTGGTCAGAAATGATAAGTAAGCTAGACAAAGATTCTTTAAACTTCTTTTGCCAACTGAATCAGCATCAAAATGATATGGGTCCGAACTATTTAACGCCCTATAGATCTCTTTAAAGCGCTCTTGGTAAGTTTCTGCCAGCGTATGAACGACAAATTCTCTGACTAAATGTATGGCATCATAGTCTATTGGGGTTTGATCTTGGGCTAATATCGATTCGGATGGAAGAATTAGAGCTCTCGCTTTCGTAGCATCATCTAAAGAAGGGTCGTTTAGAATGGCTCCGAAAGCTTTAATGTAGTCAGGATCTAGTTTAGGGGGATTACCACCGGCTAGATCTGCAATTATTTTTAACATTAGATCTTTGGCTAGTTCTTGCCCTGCTTCCCAACGATTGAAAGGATCGCTATCATGAGCCATGAGGAACATGTAATCTTTTAGGCTGTATTCAAGATTTACTTTGACAGGAGCGGTGAAATTTCGATTGACCGATAGAACTGGGGTTTCCGGTACGCCCTCAAAAATGAAAGTTTCCTCCTGACGAGTGATCTCGATAAGAGATCGTTTGAGAGCAACTCCATTCATTTTCAACGGGAATTCTTGACCATTTTTCCCTAGTAGTCCTAAAGTTAATGGAAAATGGAAAGGTTCTTTCTCGCTCTTGTCGGCGGTAGGTGGGCAACTTTGCGCAATTTTTAATGAAAAGGTTTTTTTATTCTGATTATACTCAGAAGTAACTTTGACTTCCGGCGTACCGGCCTGATGATACCAGCGTTTGAATTGTGTGAAATCTCTGCCAGAGATCAGTTCCATCGCGTGAACAAAATCCTCAGTGGTTACAGCTTGACCATCATAGAGTTCGAAATATTTGTCAATTCCACGTCTAAAAGCTTCCGGTCCGATCAACGTTTGGATCATCCTAATGACCTCGGCACCTTTGTTATAGACTGTAGCTGTATAGAAGTTATTAATTTGAATATATGAAGCTGGTTTGATGGGGTGTGCTGTAGGGCCATCATCTTCTGTAAACTGAGAAGCTCGCAGTGTCAAAACGTTTTGAATGCGTTGAAGAGGCCTTGACTGCATATCAGAAGAAAATTCTTGGTCACGAAAGACTGTCAAACCTTCTTTTAGAGTCAATTGAAACCAATCTCTGCAGGTGACACGGTTACCGGTCCAATTGTGGAAATATTCATGTGCAATCACTCCCTCAATTCTGGCGTAGTTGTCGTCAGTGGCTGTGGTTGTGTCTGCTAAAGCACAGCTTGTATTGAAAATGTTCAACCCCTTGTTTTCCATAGCCCCCATGTTAAATGCATCTACAGCAACAATCATGAAAATATCTAGATCATATTCAAGGCCAAAAACCTCTTCATCCCATTTCATGGCTTTAATCAGCGATTGCATTGCATGTTGGCATTTGGATTCGTTGCCTTTGTCGCAGTAGATTCTTAGGTCAATTTTTCTTCCACTCATGGTAATAAATTCATCGCGAATGCTGCCTAAATCTCCGGCAACAAGAGCAAATAGATAGGAAGGTTTAGCAAATGGATCTTGCCATTCCACCCAATGTTTTCCATTGTTAAGTAAGCCATGTCCGATTTCATTACCGTTTGACAGCATTACTGGAAACAATTTTTGGTCAGCAATGATTTTAGTGGTATATTTGACCATTACATCTGAGCGGTCAAGAAAGTAGGTGATTGTTCGAAAGCCTTCAGGTTCATTCTGAGTACAGAAAATGGACCCAGATTTGTATAGTCCCTCTAAAGAAGTATTTCTTTTTGGATCAATTTCATTTACGATTTCTAGCCAAAAGTTTTGTGATGGGGATTTAATTGTGAGAGATTCGTCATCTAATGTGTAATCAGAAGGCGTTAATGTACGGCCATCAATTTTGGCGGATATGAATTTAAGATTTTTACCATGCAAGACAAGATCAGGTGTTTTTTCGTTAGATAGTGAGTTAGAGTTTATGTAGAAATTTGCATTAGGATTTTGGTAAACGTTCATTTTTGATGAAACTGTAGTTTTTTCTTCTTCAAGGTCAAAGCAGAGCTTAACTTCTTTAATAAGATATACAGGGGGTTTGTAGTTCGCCAAGAGTATTGGTTGAGGCGTCTTTGTTTTGGGGGTAACTTCTGTTTTCATAGAATTAGCCTTTACTTTTGGTAAAATTTCAGTGTTGTGAGCCGGTAGCGCTATACCGAAGTGCGTTCAAATGTTGGTTTTTGGCAAAGAGAAAGCTCCCGCGATTAAGCGATCAAAAACAGCCCCATATTATAATATTGGGTCGTTTTTGATCGCTTAATCCCGGGGCTTTCTCAAAGCCAAAAATCCAACATTTGGACGCACTTCGGTATAATCTTCTATGTTAACATCTTCTCTTTCACTATCATTTATAGGGGAGTGCTTGGTCGATGCACATGTTAATTCCATTTTTTCTTTTTTTGGCATCTTTTCCTTCACTTGTTTGGTGTTAGAAGGTAAAAATTCTTCGAGTAAATTTTTTCTTTCAAGGACTAGTGTTAATTCATTAATCAATTCATCATTATCTTGCATTTCAATTTTGAATTTCTCAATCTTATTATCCTTTTCTAAGATTTGACTGCGTAAATACTTATTTTCAGAAGTTAGTTCGTCAACTTCTTTTCTGATTTTTTTCATTTGATAAGATACATATCTAAACCTAGAATTTGTTAATTCTTCAGAGCAGCTTTCTTTATTTTTTTGATTTTCTAATACATGGATTAATGATTCAATATCTGAAATATTTTCTCTGTCTTCCATAATTTTTTTGTTTGTTTTGGCAATTAAAGAAGATAATATTTCGATTGTAGTTGTATTTATCTTTTCAGATACATTGTTATCAAGTTTTAATTCAGGTGAACAAATTACAAGGGATGACAATATTTTTTGAATCTCAGGCCTACTTTGCAGTCGAAAAATTTCTGCTCGAACCGCGTTTATTGACTCTGGGGAGATTTTAATCCAATCCAAAAAAACTTGAAATTGAAACCAGATTCGTCCTAATAGCCCATTACTTTTTTTTAGTATGACAAAGCGATTTCTTTTAATGACAAAATGATAATCATTTTCTTTGCCTGAGGTTTTAATTTCCTCGAACTGTTTATCTATAAGTAAGTTGGTTGTGATGTAATTTAGATTTGAAATGAGAGCAGACACCATATTAAAACCTCTTGTTAAGTTGTGCTTGCAAGCATACCGTAAGGTATACCGAAGAGTGTTCAAAATTTGGATTTTTGGCTTTGAGAAAGCCCCGGGATTAAGCGATCAAAAATGACCCAATATTATAATATGGGGTCATTTTTGATCGCTTAATCGAGGGAGCTTTCTCTTTGCCAAAACCAAATTTGAACGCTCTTCGGTATAATTCTTTGTTCCTGTCAGCCTCTTCAGACTGGAAGGAATTTCAGTCCTTTGTAATACTTGGATAGTTATTTTTCTAACTCGATAACATTAGACCGCACTCTGCGGGGCCAATCTTCTAGTTAAAATAAATCGCTTTGCTAACTGTATTTTGAAGCGCCACACACATCTCTATTTGAATTCCTTGACGGCTCAATTGCTCTTGGACAACTCCAAGAGCCTTTTCATGAGAATTACATTCAGTCGAAAGATGTGCTAAATGCACATGCTTGAGCTTAGAATGGGCCACTTCACAAAGCAATTGTCCGCAAGCTTCGTTTGACAAATGACCCGTACGACTTAGCACACGTTGTTTGTAGACCATAGGGCGGGGAGATGCATGAACCATAGATGGCTCATGGTTAGATTCCAAATAAAGATAATCGCAATTACGCAAATGATTTTGTACGAGAGTGGTCGCAAAACCCAAATCTGCACAAAATCCAAGTTTTAAGGAATCGATTTTAATTGTGAAAGCTACAGGATCAAGAGTGTCATGCTGAATACTGAAAGGGTGGATTTCCATATCTCCAAATTCAAAAGTCTCCCCAGTGGAAAAAATCTTAAATTTAGGGCACTCATGAAAAGAATTGACGATCCCTTTAGCTGTTTCACTATTTGCCAAAACTGGTATGCCCATTTTGAAGGCAAGCATTTTCAAACCTAAGATGTGGTCAGAATGTTCGTGAGTAATTAGAATAGCATCAATGTCAGCAAGATCCACATTGATTTGTGAAAGGCGTTCCTTTGTAGCTTTGGCACTAAGACCTGCATCTATCAACAATTTAGTGCGCTTTGAGCCCACGTAAATACTGTTTCCCTTAGACCCGGAGGCTAGCGGGCAAAATCCTTCCATAGCGATCCTTAATCTTCGATTGCGTCGTTAAAAACTTTAGCAGCAGAATCTTCATCTTCAGGTGCATCTTCATCTTTCGACAGCTTACTAGCCAAGTTATGCACGAGTACTTTGCGAGCTTTACTACCATCAGGCATTCCGACAATTCCATTTTTTTCAAGCTCGTCCATTAAGCTGGCCGCTCGGGCATATCCGATTTTCAGTTTACGCTGTAAAAATGTCGTTGAAGCGTTTCCAGTACTCTGGACTGTCTCAAGGGCTTGATCGTAAAGGGTATCCGCAGACGAGTAGGTAGAAGAAGTATCTCCATCTTCATCGTCGAGACGTCCCGATTTTCCAAGTTTATCAAAGGAGGAAATCTTGTAATTCGGTGGGGCCTGATCACAGATATGTTTTATAACTGCATTAATATCTTCATCGCGAATAAAAGCACCCTGCGCACGAATTAAATGAGAACTAGCTGGAGGTAAAAAGAGCATGTCCCCATTCCCTAAAAGTGATTCTGCTCCAACTTCATCAAGAATAATCTGACTATTGATACGGCTTGCCACTTTAAAAGAAATGCGCGTTGGAAAGTTTGCCTTAATGAGACCAGTGATAACTTCGCGCGAAGGACGTTGTGTTGCCAAGATAAGGTGGATGCCTACAGCACGTGCCATTTGGGCAATACGAGCAATAGGTGTTTCTATATCACTGCTCGATACCATCATAAGATCGGCAAGTTCATCGACAATACAGACAATGTAGGGCAGCTTTTCAGGGATCTCTTCGTCAAGGGATTCTTCAAAGTCTTTATCGATTGTGCGTGTGTTGAAAGCTTCAATATTTCGATTGCCTGTTGTCTTCAACAAATCATAGCGCTTTTCCATTTCCTTTACGAGCCAATGAAGGGCTGCTGAAGCTCCATGCGGTTCAGTAATTACCGGTGCCAGCATATGAGGAAGACGTGTATACGGAGTTAACTCGACCTTTTTAGGATCGATCATGATCATCTTGATTTCATCTGGTTTAGCTGTCAGCAAGATCGACATCACGATCGTATTGATACACACAGATTTTCCTGAGCCAGTGGCACCCGCGATGATACAATGCGGCATTTTAGTCAGATCATTCATCACATAATCCCCATTAACCGCCTTTCCAAGCAATACAGGGATGTGGAACTTGCGCCCGGATTGCTGATAAGCCTGCAAAAGATCTCTGAAGCTGACTTCTTGAGGTTGGGGATTTGGAATTTCGATGCCTACTGCTGCTTTTCCAGGAATAGGCGCAATAATACGGATTGATTTTGCTTCCATGTTCAGGGCGATATCATTTTCCAAAGCTTTAATTTTCTGAACTTTAACTCCAATTGAAGGGTGAACCTCGAAAGAGTTAATTGTAGGACCGCAATTGATTTGCCCTACTTTTGCTTCGATGCCAAAACTCAAAAGAGTCTCTTCGAGCACTTCAGCTTGGCGTTTTAGGTCCAATTTTAATGAACTTTGATCAATTTTCTTGGCATTGCTCAATAGGTTAGGTGTAGGGACTACAAAGCTTTTAAAATCTCCATTATGCACGCGTTGAGCATCAATCGCATCCAAACGTCTTTGTTCTTTATTTCCTGTCACAGGACGTGCTGCAGACGGCTTGCTCAATGGGATTTCTGGAGTATGAGCTTCAGCTTTAGATGCTCTGCTAAAAGTTTCCTTAGCAGGTTCAGGATTTGCGCTTTTTTTGCTTGAAATAGAAGGACGTTCAGTAAAGTTAACATCTGGCTGGATGCCCAGTAATTCGTGCTGCTGTGATTGAGCTTGCGTTTGGGATTGCGAGTTTGGGCCGCTTGATGATTGCGGGAAAATGGATTGAGGAATGCGCAATTTGACATAGCGCATAAAGCTACTAGGGGATTTAACAGACTCTTTTTCCGCAATGGGAGGGGAGGGAGGGGAATCAGTAATTTCAGTCTCAATTTTAGGAAATAATCGCAGCATTTTTTCAAGAAGTTCTGCCGGAGTCGTTTTGGCTAGAAGTAGTAAGCTAGCAATCAACACACTTCCTGCAATGATCCCTGTGCCGATACTGCTAAAAATATGATAGAAATTTACGATTGGCAAATCAAGATAGATGTATCTAAAAAGCGCGCCGCCAAGATGAGGGTGTGAATTGCGTTCCCATAAACCCGGGTAAAAAGTGCTTTGTAGAAATTCTCTTGCTGTGGATAGGCTTTCTGTAAGCACACAAAGAAGTAAGCAGAAGGAAAAAAGCATTAACAAAAAGTACAAAGTTGTTCTTACCGGTGAAGCAATTTTCTTTTTAAAAAGAAGGTCCCAACTGAGCCATGCGGTATAAAAGCAAATAAGATAGCTGCCTAATCCGAACAATGCATTAAAAATTCCACCGAGATATTGACCCATGATGCCTAACATGTTGTTATGCGGGCTATCAATGGAGAAGCTTAGCAGGCTTAGAAATGTTAAGATCGAGATAGATAGTAAAGTTAAGGCACGCACTTCAGTTGTATTAGCCTGAGGTGGAAGTTCTTTAGGTTTGGCCTTTTTTTTGGATTGTTTCTGCGCCATAAGAAATTTTAGAGGAGGGAATTTAATCGAAAAAAAGTGGGCGATCGACGGGATTCGAACCCGCGACATCTGGAACCACAATCCAGAGCTCTAGACCAACTCAGCTACGACCGCCATAAGACAAATATAAGCAAATCTTGCCTTATTTGTGATTTTGAGTCAATAGCTTGGGAAAAAAAATGTGGATAGGTGCGGTAAATGCCTGGGAGAGTGGGAGTTAAGGGTTGTTAAAAAAGTTTAACTGAAAGTAAAAGTGGGCGATGAAGTTGGGTGGGATGTGAAGTTAATTTGCTGGGGAGTAACGTGGGTAGGTTATGAAAAATTATCAGGATTGGGAGGATAGTTCAGATAGACACAGATAGGAAGTTTGTAGGGATAGGCAAATGGGAGCGATAGCACGATATTTTTGATTTGAAAACGATATGGAATGCCTCGCCATACCATTGCATCGAAGTTCATTCCATTCATTTATTGCCCATTAAATATTTAACTGTGGGCCGGATTAAGTGCATTTACTGATTAGTTATGGGAATAGCAACAGGTCCTTCGTCTCAGGTGGATTCTCTTTTTTAATCTGGCAAATAATTGTGTAAATAGCATTCATATCGAAGTGCGCCCAAATTTTGGATTTTGGCTTTGAGAAAGCCCCGTGATTATTTGCTACGGGCTACAAAATGATTTTTAAGCTATGTTTTTACTTCCGACATATACCTCTCAAAATTACTCAAACAAGAATAACTATCCTAAACAAAAGCCCAATCGTCAATCTCTGCCCTCCTGCTCTCCGCATAATAAAAGGCCAAAATTCCAAAAACAAACGCCACACAAAGACAACACACAACAATCTCAATTGAAACAGTTGAAACTCGCCAAAAAGACTCCAACGCTGTAGGAATGTCGTGGACATAGCTCAGCATGAAATGCGTAAACTTGTCATTTATCCCATGAATTATATCCCCCAACGGCTCGAAAATTAGGCCCAACATACTTCCAATCAATAGCAATGTCATCGAAAGTGACACCATAAAGGGAAAAAATAAATTATAAAATAAACCCATGACCGGAAATTTTTGAAAATAAAAAAGGGTCAATGGCAAAGCTACACTATTCACCGCAATTGTTAAAGCAATAGTATGCCGGCACCAATTAAGAAATGTATAGGCGTGCTGATTCAACGAATCCATTTGAAGGGCTTGACTCAATGATCTTTTAAGGAAAACACTTTGCAATAGTAGCTCTCCAACCGGATAGAGCATAAGTATCGCTGCTGTCGCCACAAAACTAAACTGAAATCCCATACTCAAAGAAAATAAGGGGTCATAAATGAGAAGAACTAACAACGCAATTCCTAATGAATTTATTCCATTGCTTTTTCTTTCAATCAAGACACTAAACAAGACTATTATAGCTGTCATCCATGCTCTCAAAATGGATGGACCACACCCCAGAAAAATAAAATAGACTGTTAGCAAAAAAAGCAGCAGGAGGGTGGCACATTGCCTCGGAAAAATAAGCGTAAGTATGGCGTTGAGGATTGTTGCCACTATGGCAAAGTGAAATCCTGAAATAGCCATAATGTGCAAAAGGCCGAAACGTCCAAACTCATAAGCCATCAGGCGATCTTGAAAATCTCCGGTCGCAATTCCTACAAGAAAATTAGCACTTCGCTGATCTTGAATATGCGTGCGTATATATGTTCCTACGGCTTGTTTTGCGTCGAAACGAAATTTGGCCAGACTAAAGGTTCCGCTTACGGGAATCCAGGGCAGATTTTTATCCGGATTCAAACTAAATCGTTGTGGTGCAACCTCCAATAACGAGCCTTGAATGATGTATGAGCCCGATGGTGGTGGAGGTAAAAGATTTGCGGCTAATTGTATTGTTGCTGCAATATTGGTGGCAACTATCTTGTTATTAACAATAAATGTACGAATTTTTCCTGTGTAACGCCATGCGTTTCCATAGTGCTTAAGTACACTAGAAAAGCTTTCAATTTCAAAATAAGCCTCTCCATGAAGTTCTTTTTGATTATTGTTTTCAGGAAATTTGATTGCGACCTTGACGTAGCAAAAGGCGGCAATAAACATGAGAAGTGCCAAACCAAAACGCAGAAAATCTTCCTTCTTTGTTTTTTTAAGTAAAAAGGGAGACGTTATCAAAAAAAGGGGTGTTAAAAAAATGATATGTGGCTGCAAGGAAAAAGCGCATCCTAATAAAAAGGCGAGGCCGTAGAGCATTCCAGGGTGTTGTCGCCAGAATCTTGTTAGGGCTTGAAGAAAGTCATCAATTGAAATATTCATTTTTACTCATGTCGGGAAATTGTCTCTTTTGGTAAAAGTAAAGCATAATAGGATTTTACGGAAAGGATATGATGCGATGGATAAGCACGTCGATGAATTTTATCAGTGTCTGTCGGATGAGTCTCCACATGGGAAATTCCATGATGTGATTAAATTACATCTCAGAACGGATCTCTCTTGGGCTGAGGCAGTTGAAAAAGTTCCTCATATGACCAGAGGGTGGTATGAGCTAGCCCACATCTCAACCAAAGATCGAATAGATTTTACATTCGAAAATTGGTGTGCAACGATGCCATATAATCCAAGAACAGAATTTGCTCTCGAGCATTTTTTTGCCTCTTTAGATGAAATTGGCATCTATTTGATCCAAAAAAATTGGGACGACCCTTACAAAGTTGAAATGGCTTATAGCCTGAGTAATAATGCAGGATTTTACCGCGGTGGTCTTCCAGCAGGTGAGTCTGACATTGTTCAGTTGCAAAAGTTTTTCGATAAATATATCCTACCCGTAGATTACTTGGCATTCTTGCAGATACACAGTGGGTTTTGGAAGACGACAGATTGTACCGGAATTGCTCCAGCTTCCCTTCTACCGAAAAAATATGTTCAGTTTCAGGAGCTTCTTGCTAAAGAAGAATTGCTCTCGACTTCGAAAGGAGAGCCTGTTGATCCAAAAGCATTGATTCCTTTTTACGAATCTTTCGGAATGCCTTATTATCAGTGTTTCTGGGGGGAGTGGTATCCCGAGCAAGAAATGGGAAATGTTTATTACTCTAGTCAAATTAAGGCTATTCCGAGTGTATCCGGCCTTACAAATGAGGATCTCATCGCGGCTCTAGCTTTTCCTACTTTTGGGGATTGGTTGGCCTTTTATTTAGAGCCCATTGGTTAAAATGTTTTATTCTGTGGAAACTTTTTTTAGATGTCATGGTGAGCGCTTGGGCTTGGAGCTCGTAGCAGGCTCCCGGGGTATCAAACGCGAGATCAAACTCCCTGAGGTTCATCGTCCGGGACTTAGTCTTGCAGGATATCTAAAGAGCTATGCCGGAAAACGCATATTAACTTTTGGTCGCGTCGAAATTCAATATCTAAGAGACCTGGACCCAAAATTACGTGTCGAGCGGCTCAAGGCCATACTCACAAAGTTGACTCCGGCAGTTATTGTCGCACGACATTTTCGGCCTCCGAAAGAGCTGCAAATTTTGTGTGAAGAAAATAATATTCCTCTTTTCCGCACGCATATGTCCACCATGAATCTCATCGGTAAGATGACGCTTTTGTTAAATGACGAATTTGCTGAGAGCACCAGTCAGCATGGCACACTGGTAGAGGTTTTTGGTGTCGGAGTCTTAATCCAGGGCAATTCTTCGGTAGGTAAGAGTGAAGCAGCTTTAGGTCTTATTGAGAGGGGGCACCGACTAATTTCCGACGATATCGTAAGAATAAAAAAACGCGAAGAAAATTACCTCGAAGGTTTCGGAGCAGAGCTAACGCGCCACCATATGGAAATTCGTGGTATTGGGATTATAAATGTCGCTAACTTATACGGTGCTGTCTGTGTCCGCGACAATAAGAGTATCGACCTTGTGGTTGAACTTGAAGTGTGGGATGATTTAAATTTCTATGATCGGGTCGGTTTAGATGAAAAGTATACCAATATTTTAGGAATTAAATTACCATTGCATATTTTACCGGTTAAACCAGGTCGAGATGTAGTTTTGCTCTTGGAAACGATAGCATTAAATCATCGTCTAAAAGCTATGGGCTACAATTCGGCTAAAGAATTTAATTCCAAGCTTTTAGAGCTCATTTCATCAAAAAGTCAAAGAAGGTCTTCATTCAAATGAAGACAAAAAAAGGAAATTAATTTGGATAAAGTGATCTCTAAGGTGCAAGTAAAAAATAAAATGGGCCTACACACTAGACCAGCGACAACAATAGTTAAATTGCTACAGAACTATAAATGCAATGTACATTTCAAGTGTAGGAAAGAGACGATAAATGCGAAAAGCATTTTAAACATTTTAATACTTGCGGCCCAAAAGAATTCTAAAATCACTATTATTGCTGAGGGGGTTGATGCCAAGGAAGCTACAGCAAAGCTCGTGGAAGCTTTTGAAAATGAATTTGGAGAGCAAGCGCCATGCAAATAGTACTTGAAGAAATTCATTTAAAAGGAAATCCGGTTTCTCCGGGTATTGCAATCGGAAAGCTTTTTTTCTGCCGTTTTGCCGATGATGTCATTTTTGAAAAATCTATAACACTAGACGAAGTTGAAGATGAAGTGCGGCGTTACCGTTTAGCCCTAGCCCAAAGTAAGAGGGATTTGGAAAAATTACAGCTGGTCCTTGAAAATGAAAAAATTAGTGAGGGAAGAACTATTTTAGATGCTCACATGCAGCTTTTACAAGACCCTGTCATTACGGATGAAATCGAACAAGAAATTCGTCTCTCCTTAAAGAATGCCGAATTTGTCTTACAGTGTGCCTTGCAACGTTATAAAATGAAATTTAGCACTCTTCCCATCGCTTTCTTTCGCGAAAGATTTTATGATTTACAGGCTATTGTTCGACGCGTCCTTGTTTGTTTAAAGTCGAGTTATCTTGACGATCATTTTCCGACGGGAAATCTTTTAAGGGAATCCAAAAGCATATATGCTCTTGAGAAGATTGGTGTGGTCTACGCAAGAGAGCTCTCATTTGTCGATTTGACGGAGGCCTCCGTAAGTCATGCCCAGGCCTTTATGACGGAGGTTAATGGTGCCACTTCCCATGCAGCAATAGCAGCAAAAGCTAAAGGTGTCCCTTTTGTGACCTCGATTCCCTATGAAAAGATTGAACGGGTATCGGATCTTGATACTATAATCATCGTAGATGGAAATACCGGTGACATTTATATCAATCCTTCTGACCAAACTTTAAAGTACTATTCATCGAAATTTGATTCAGAAGCGAATGACGAATATCTAAATCAGACGCGTTCAAATCTAAATTTGCCTGCTGAAACCTATGATGGATGCCCAGTGCGTCTTTCAGCCAATATAGAAATGGCCGGTGAGGTAAAGCTGCTAAATGACCATGGAGGAAGTAGTGTAGGTTTATTTCGTTCAGAATATGCCTTTTTGTCTCACATAAATTTCCCTAGTGAAGAGGAGCAGTTTCTAATCTACAAAGAAGCTGTTGAAAGCATGAGTGGCTTCCCGATCGTCATTAGAGCATTTGATTTGGGTGGAGATAAGTATTTGCTTGGTCAAAAAATTCCCTTTGAAAATAATCCTTTTCTTGGGTGCAGGGCAATTCGATTTCTACTTCAAGAAAAAGAGCTTTTTAAGATGCAACTTAAGGCTATTTTGCGAGCAAGTGCTTATGGAAATTTGAGTATTTTGCTGCCTATGATTTCTTCTTTAGCCGAACTTATTAAAACCAAAGAACTGATACAAACAGCTCTTAAAGAAGTAGAAGAGGCATATGGCTTTTCACTCAAACCCATTCGTCTAGGCTGCATGATTGAAGTTCCTTCCGCAGCACTTATAACAGATCTTATAGCTAGAGAATGCGATTTTTTGTCGATAGGGACGAATGATTTAGTACAATATGTACTAGCGGTAGATCGTGGCAACCATTCGCTTAGCAATCTCTATTCACCCGCACATCCTAGTATCATTCGATTAATTAAAATGATTATTTCAGAAGCTAATTGCTGTGGTATTCCTGTTTCCATTTGTGGGGAAATTGCAGCAAATCCTAAATTTACGCCTTTATTACTTGGACTTGGAGTCCACGAACTTTCAGTTTCATTGCGCCAGATCGCATGTATTAAAGATGCAATCCGCAACACAAGCATCGTCGAAGCCACTTTACTTGCAGAAAAAGCACTGAAGCTTACCACAGTTGAAGAAATCGAAGCGCTATTAATCTAGTACACAGTGTACTAGCTTTTGTTTTGCTGTTGACCAAAATTAAGCCTCTGACTTACTTATAATCTGAAACGAATCAATTTAGGAGGTCCCATGCGGAAATTATTGTTTATGTGCGGTTTATTCATTTCTCCTCATCTTTTTGCTGCAAGTGGTGCAGCCGGAATGATAAATGATAACATGGAGTTCAATTCTTCTATTGAGAAGGATTATTCATGCAATAAAAATAAAAGTCCAAACACACCAAAATCACCTTGTGATCAGCCATGTAATAAGCCCAAGCCAGCTTGCCCAACGTGCATTCCGACTGTCCCATGCCCTACCATCCCCACATGTACTGGTAATATTGGATGTTCTGGATGTTCTAGCAATTGCTGCCCTCCAAAAGGTTCTGAAGGACAGAGAGGTCCTCAAGGAACAAAAGGTAGTAAGGGGGAGAGGGGATATAGGGGCATGACTGGCGCTACAGGTTGTACAGGTTGTACAGGTTGCACAGGCGCAAATGGCGGTGCATCGATAGCAAATGTTATTGAAGCTACCTCTATTAGTTCTACGATACCACAAATAGCCCCTCAAACAGTTCTTGCAAACAGATATGTATCTTTTTCAAGCCCTATTATTC
>JACDDG010000293.1 GCA_013817115.1 Parachlamydiaceae bacterium
TGGTGTCAAATGTCCGTATTCCTGGCAAACCCCAAGTTCAATATCATGATCTGGAAAAGCGAAGGCGAGGTTGGGAAAAACGGAGGGTTGCTTAGGGATAAATTGACCGATAAGGTGAACAAGCCCTTAATCTGCACTTTTAATTGCACCCAATTTTTATAAATTTTCATCATTTTGCTTGCAAGATTTTAGCTATTTCATTACAATTTGGCTATTAGTTTCTCATGCCGATGTGGCGAAATGGTAGACGCGGTAGACTCAAAATCTACTCTTGGCAACAAGGTGCTGGTTCGAGTCCGGTCATCGGCAATTTTATTGCGCTTCCTAGTTATAGGAAGCGCAATTTTATTTTTAAGGGTAATTATGTTGATCTATGGCACCAAGAAGATCGAGCTTAAGACGATTGATTTACCTGTTGCATGCACAAGTTGCGGGCATGCTCAACAGCGCTTACAAATTTACCGAAAATTTGTAAGCTTATACTTCATTCCACTAATTCCTCTTCAAAAGAAAAGCGTTGTAAATTGTCCTAGTTGCTTCAAAGAATTAAAAGGGAAAATATTCTTTGAAGGATTAGCGACAAAAGAGCTCGATCCTGTCCAAGCTAAATTTCATTTTAAGTCTATTCTCAAAGCTACTAAAACGCCATTGTATATGTATGTGCTACCTTTCCTTCTTGTAGCGCTTATAGCTGGAGTCTTTGCGTACGGTTACCATGAATCTCAACAGAGTAAAGTGATGTTAGAAGAGTATCTTCATTCTCCTGTTGGTAATGTCATTACAGTAATAAAGTCTCAAGAAGGTGCTTACCCATATCACATTTCATACATCGCAGAGATTAATGATCAAAACGCTGTCGTTTGATTGGCAATATAGCTATGAATCAAGAAGTGACGTTGACAGAGTGGTGAAATTAGCCTACAAAAGTATTAATAAAAATCAGCTCGGGGTTGATTTTAGTTTGCCGCACATAGTACCGGTCGAAAGTATCAAAAGTGTGGGCGTTGTTCATATTCGTTCACTCAAAAAGCCAATTGAGTGGGAGCAATTTATTCCCATGGAACTTGAGCCAAATAATCTTTAAAAATTATTTATTAAACAGGTTATTTATGAAAAATTTGTTATTGTTTTTTGTCATTTTGTCATACTAATTACAAAGTTGCCGGCAACTATATATATGGAACCTACATCCCAGTTTAACCCCTGCGTTGAAGTCGCTACAATTTATGTTGAACACAACGATCAAATTCTACTCCTTCATCGTCAAAACAATAAATCAGAAGGGAACAAATGGGGTATTCCTGGGCAAAGTTGAAAAAAATGAGACGCCTTTGCAAGCTGTAATTAGAGAAATTAAAGAAGAAACAGGATTTGACATATCAAAGCAAAAAATTGAAACTTTAAAGCCTGTTTACATTGAGTACAATGAGAAAAATCATTTTGTATACCACGCATTTCGCACTCAGATGCGAGGAGATCCTGGAGCTGTAAAAATTAATTTCGATGAACACAAAGGATTCACCTGGGTTAAACCTGCCGATGCGTTAAAAATGGACCTATTGCAAGATGAAGATGCCTGCATCATGAAAGACTATTTTCTTCAATAATGACAAAAAATAAAATACCGCAAGAATTTCTTCCTTCGAAGCAAAAAAACGGAAAAGAAAGCAAAAAAAGTTCTCAATCATGATGCTATTAACAATCAACTTTAAGTAAAACTATTACACATACTCTTATTGATCTTCAGGCCATATTTCTAAAAAATATCGATAAAACCTCAGAGGAATTTCCGGATGACATTTCAGACTTAGTCTTCGCGTGGATTGAATTAGCAGAAGACGAATTTGTAAATAGCCCGCAAGGTGCCAAGCTTTCAAAAGCAGCTAAAAAATACATCTATTTGATTAGGATGTTTGTGAAATGAGCTATAATTGTTATTATGATTTACCAGGAAATTGGACCCATTGCGGCGTAGTAAGTATTTGTGGCGACTATATTCCTCGAAAATTAATAGCGCCAAAAGCAGCTTTTCAGCAGCTTCCTCGTATCCTAAATCTATTTTTTGAATGGGCTGACGAAAAAGGCATTATTAAAAATGCTAAAGATTTACAAGATGCTTTGAAATTTTACACAGCTTTCTACATGGATTAACCCCTCTTAGCGGGACGATGTTCGAAAGTCTTGGTAAAGTCAGTCAAAAATAAGCAAAAATTGGTAATTACTAGCACTATGACATTATGACCGTTAATCTTTATTTGTTCTTTTTAATTATGTTTTACTCATTTTTCACTTGAAATCAAATTGCACTTATAATACAATTTAATGCAGAAAATTCTGCTAGATTAATCGAAAAATCAAATTTAATTTTTCTTGGATAGCCAAAAAATCAAATCAAAGAAAACTACAAGGACTTTTCATGCAAGCCACAAATAATATTATTTTTCCATTTCAGGGGCAATTCCTCGCTTTAGAAGGTAACACTCCTCGTTTATCGGACAAGTTAACAGAAGCTCTGAAGGAGCTACAACAAAAAGTTCCTAATCTTCTAACGGATACAACAATTATTCCTGATGTTGAAAGGAAATTCAATGCAGTAAGGCTTATTAATTATGATAGTTATGATCAGGATCGTCTTCTGAGAATAACGAGAATAACTTTATATATTCCTCTTGCCGTTGCGATCGCCGGAATTGCATTATATGTTTTTGGAGCAAGCCTCATCACCGCTGGAGCTATTGGCGTTACCTCATCTGCCACCTCATATTTCATCAGTGAGCCAAAAGGTTTGCAAGACAAACTCGATCAAACTGCTTTAAAACTGGCGAAGAAGTTTTGGAGACGGTGGATTTTTTCAACGAACATCCTGAAATACATAATCAGCTGCCTTCAGAAGAAGCAAAAGAATTTAACACGATTGCCTCCTTTTACCTAAACAATTATGGCACGCATCGTTTCCCCAAAATTTCGGAAGCAACTCGCACGGCTTTTGACGCTGCTCTAAAAAATGAAGATGAAGAAGTAAAAAGCAAACTACCCGAATTTAGTTTAGATTTGAGATTGACACATCTTAACCATAGTATATTATTTGTGGCTGGCTTTCAAAAATATCCAACGTACTACAAAATTGCTTTTCTTGCCCCTTCTTTAGTCATTACAGGTACCCTTGCAACAGGAGTAATGGGAACTGGTATATTACGGGGAATTGCTCTAACAGGAGCCATAATATGGACAGGAGG
This sequence comes from Parachlamydiaceae bacterium, assembly GCA_013817115.1. Taxonomy (GTDB): domain Bacteria; phylum Chlamydiota; class Chlamydiia; order Chlamydiales; family Parachlamydiaceae; genus JACCRY01. The sequence goes on from JACDDG010000293.1 coordinate 3,237, forward strand.
AAGATACATTGATTTCTCCATAGCAGAAAAATGCTTCCAAACTTGTATTTTAGCAATAAAAAATCCTATCAATAGGGACTTAGATAGCTATAGAAGATTTTTTGGTGATAGCGAAATAATGGATGAAGCTCTCTCGAAAATTAAGGAAAATTTAGAGGATTTAAAAAGCAGGAATGTGGATGCCACCAATCTTGAAAAAAGCATTAGGGAATTAGAGCATGCTCGGGACTATTATTCAAACCCTGAAATGACTCATAGTTTAGCCTAACAAGTTGACGGTTCAAGTCAAAAAACATTGAATTCAAGTAACACTCCTCTCTGTGATATGTAATTTAAAATACAAATAAATCATAGAGCACACAGAACAGAGAGAAGAGGGAAAACGAATGTGTTACCTCGATTTGAACTAGTTCAAAAACCAGGAAATAATCACATTAAATCAAAAAAAGAAGCTTAAAGACTTTCCAGAATCTGGACATTACCGAACGTTTTGTCAGAAATGATCAGCCGTTCAACTTTTATATGCCCAAATTTTCTGCTAAACTCACCTCTGAGGGCAACAGCTTTAAGGTAAAATTCTTTTGGTCACTTTAGCTTCTTTGCGAAATATTTTTTTGTGTCGTTCAATTCATTATAACCCAGAGAACGATAAAAATCGTGAGAGCCTAACTCTAATCTGTGCAATCCGCTTGTCAACTCAATGTGGG
>JACDDG010000294.1 GCA_013817115.1 Parachlamydiaceae bacterium
ACTTCCGATCGTTCAACCGCGGGGCTTTGGCGCGCAAAAAACCTCAATTTGTGACCGTGCGCAGTATAGTGTGCTTTTCATATGACTTCATATGAAAAGCACTATAGAAGGAATCGCAAATTCTTTTAAATACCCAACAGGTGAAAAACTTATGCTCAAAAGAGAAACTACACGTACTAAAATTATTTGCACTATTGGACCAGCCTGCAATACTTACGAGAAAATTATCGAACTTTGTAAGGCCGGCATGGATGTTGCCAGAGTTAATTTCAGTCATGGAACTCACGAAGAGCACCTTAAAGTATTTAATCTGCTGAAGCAAGTTCGTCGAGAGCTAGGAATCCCTCTAGCGATTATGTTGGATACAAAAGGGCCGGAAATCCGAGTAGGAAAAATTCCACAAGGCGAAATTCAGTTAGAAGTAGGGCAACAAATATACTTGCGATCAGCAGAAGATGAGTCGATGCCGGAAGGAATTCCGATTGTCCCTGGCTTCATTTTAAAACTATTGACTGTAGATACACGCGTCCTTTTTGACGATGGATACATCTCTTCTCATGTTGTTTCAACTGATGACAACGGAGTCACCGTAGAGGTCGACAATAATGGAATACTGCGCTCCGGTAAAGGGGTGAATATTCCCAATGTTGATTTACAGCTCCCAGCCGTCACTGAAAAAGACATTAGCGACATACGGTTTGGTTGTTTGCACGATGTGGACATTATAGCAGCATCCTTTGTACGATCTCCCGAGCATGTGTTGATCATCAAAAATTTACTTTCTGATGAAAATAAATCAGATATTCACGTCTTTGCTAAAATTGAAAATGGCGAAGGGCTGCGCAATTTTGATAGCATTGTGCAAGTCGCAGACGGCATCATGATTGCACGGGGGGATTTAGGGGTCGAAGTTCCGCTCAGTGAAGTTCCGCGCCTTCAGAAAATGATGATCCGTAAAAGTTATCTAGCAGGAAAGTCCTCAATTACAGCCACGCAGATGCTTGAGTCAATGATTTATAACCTGAGACCTACACGTGCAGAAGTTTCTGATGTTGCCAATGCTATCTACGATAGCACTTCCGCAGTGATGTTGTCTGGTGAGACAGCAATTGGTAAATATCCGATTGAGACAGTAAGTGTCATGAGGAGCATTGTAAAGGAAGCTGAAGCTGACTTTAATCATCGAAATTTCTTTGATAACTTTAAGAACGTGACTTTTCATGACGTACCTTCTGCAGTAACGCTTGCAACGGTAAAAACTGGGTATAGTTCAGATGCAAAGACGATTTTTGCTTTCACTAACAATGGATCTACCGCTAGGCTTCTTTCGCGCTTAAGACCTGAAATACCTATTATTGCGCTTACATCGAACGAAAAATGTTTTCATCAATTGGCTTCTGCGTGGGGAGTGATCCCTGTTCAAAAAGAGAATATAAAAAATTTGATTGAAGCTTTTGCTAAAGCTAGTGAATTTGCTTTAGAGCAGGAGCTTGTTTCCTATGGTGATCTAGTGGCTGTTACAGCGGGTTCACCCTTTGGGATTTCCGGCACGACAAATATGATGCTTTTGGAAAATATAGGGGATGTTTTGGTTCGAGGTGAAAATGGGTATGGATCTGCGGTGTATGGAAATATTGCACACCTGCTCTCGTCTGAAGCAAACGATTCTTATCGAGTCAGGGGGCAGCTTCTAGTGATAACGACATGCGATGAAACATATTTGCCATTCATTTTGGCAGCTTCGGGAATCATCTTGCAAAATCTTGTGAGTGATACAGAGTCAGAGCGTTATCTATTGAAAATGGCAAAGAAATACAATAAGCCGGTTTTGCTTAGAGCCGACGCTGCCTTCCGTGTTTTAAAGGAAGGGCAGCTTGTAACGTTGGATCCGCAAAAACACTTAGTTTACAAAGGGGTTGTTATTTAGGTTTCATTATTCCTGATCTCAGTGAGGTACAAGTGTTTTTGCAACATTCAAAAATGCGTTTAAGCGTTCAGCACTCTGGACGTTATGGGTGTTATCTCCGTCTCGCCCAATTTCTTTTTCTTCATATACTATTGATTTTGCTTCTTTGAAAATAAGGCAAGCCACTTTAGCTGTTTCTTTTGCGTTTGTAAAAGCAATTTCTTTGAGGATTTTTGTAAAAGCTGCAGCTCTACTTGTTTTATCTTTTAATGCTATTGCTATTTCAAGGGCTTTTTCTAGATTAAACCTTGCCAAAGTACCTGAACAATATATAAGACCGGTCTCAAAAACATCCATATTTGAAACAGATTTAGCGTAAACCACTGCTTGCTCAATTATTTCATAAGCTTTTTCGGGATCCTTAGAGCTAATTTCCTTAGCAATTTTACATAACGCAATACATTTAGAACTTACATCTTCAATCGCGTTTGCCTCATTAAGAGCTTCGACCAATTTGGATTGTGCCAAAGCTTTAGCCACAAATACATGATCGCCAATAGAATTTGCGACTTCAATAGCTTGTTTCGGATAATATTTAAAAAAAACACTTCGAATAATCATCTTAATGGCTTTAATCTTTGTATCATAAACTCCAAGGAGGTTTGCTGCAGCGACAGTTCGGTTCGCTATTTCCAATCCTTTTTTGGGATTAAAAGAAACAATCGGTTCAGCAATTCCTTTATAAATCTTAAATCTTAAAAGTACATGGCGAGACTCAAAAATTTTGTCTGCCTCAGCACGCTTAAGAGCCTCATTAATATCGTATTTAGCTAAATTTATAAGTGAATGTTTACATATAGCTGTAAGAGCTAAAAATCTTGCCCGGTGAACTAATCTTTCTGTGTCTATAGATTCATAGGCATTGCTTTCTTTAAAATTTTTCAAAAATTCGGCAGCCACTTGAAAATCATCTTTAGCTATCGTGCGAGTTATATAAGAAATAGCAATTGTCTTGTAATCGTTACTTTTTATCCCATCAGCAGTGTTCAAAGCATTATCTAGATCGTATGGAGCCATAACCTTAATAATCTCAGCTAAATAGCTGCCTGATTTTGATTTTACTCGATTAATGGCAGTGTTTAATATAAAAAGCCCTTTTTTTTTATCCAGCCTTAGAACCAACTGAGCGACGTTGCATATTGCTGAAATAGCCTGCGAATTTCCACTCATTGCATTTGCAACTGTAACACTTTGTTCAATTGCAAATGCGATAATAAGATTTTTTACTAAGTCGTGATCATTTTTCATATAGGTGTTAATTTGCTTACTTGTGGACGCGAGGGAAGGGCTGGCAAATATCGCTTTTTTGAAGATAAATTTTTGGATATCCTCCGGCATGGCAGAAAACAACAATCCATTTTGGATTTGAAACGAATTGGATACTCGATAGATAATTATCGACGCAAGCGCTACCAAAGGAATGATTATAGTCATCATAGCGGCAATGCGCATGGCTATTTTGAACCAGGCAGGTTTTGCTTTGTCTATTGCATGAAGGTAAAGGGGAGAATTACGGTTAACGTATTCGATCCTATAGGACTGCTGCCCAAAATCAAAAATAGTTGTAGCAGAGCGTAAAAAACTCCAATTTTCATTGGAAGATTTTGATGCACAGGAATAAATTGGACTAAAAAGTGAAAGGGGCATTATATCTTCTTTTTTTTAAAATAGTTATGTTGAAAAGTTGAGAAATCACAAATCAAATCAAAGCCTTTCAAAGGGGAATTTTTTATCATAGCATGAGATAGAATATTATTCAAGTTAATATACGAGTCTTTTTGTAAATAGCATAAAAAATTTGATGTAACTGGTTTTACTGCAAGCAAAGGATTACAATTGATTTGAGCACTTTTATGCTTACGATTAAAGCTTTGGGCTCCGAGAACAAATTGTAGCACGTTCTTATAATGCCATGCAATACATGCCCTTTAAAAAGATGTAATGCAAGGGTTTGGCTAAGTCGTTGCATTAGTAT
>JACDDG010000295.1 GCA_013817115.1 Parachlamydiaceae bacterium
GAGAAAGCTCCCGCGATTAAGCGATCAAAAACGACCCCATATTATAATATTGGGTCATTTTTGATCGCTTAATCCCGGGGCTTTCTCAAAGCCAAAATCCAAAATTTGAATGCTCTTCGGTATAAGTGTAAGGCCAATTCCATTCCACAACATGTGTTACTTCCTTTTTGCGTCATTCAATGCCCTCCATTCTTTAGTAGAAATATGAAGAGAATTTCCCCAGCCATTGAGATCGTGCATTTCACATCCGATGATTCCATGGCCCGGCTCATTTTTGTTTTAACGAGAGACTCGTCGACAAGATAATCGCGGTAAAATTTTTGCCACATGATTTTACATACTCCATTCGCATGTTAAAACATTATACGAAAAAATGGCAAGGAAACAATGTAAGGAGTCAGTCCAATAAATTCACCTGATTAAAATCCTAAAGCTTTGCTTTAGGATTTTAATCAGGTGAATCTATGGAGACTGACTACAATATTCCTTGTCATTAGGCGTGATTTATCATAGAATAGCTATATGCCAGGCCTCTGGCTTAATGTATTAGCCATCCTTCGAAGGTTCACGCAAAGCATTTCAATGCTTGCATTACAATTTTTATCGCTTGAACCTATGGGGACTATACCGAAGTTCGTCCAAATGTTGGATGTTTGGCAAAGAGAAAGCCCCGGGATTAAGCGATCAAAAACGACCCAATATTATAATATGGGGCTGTTTTTGATCGCTTAATCGCTGGAGCTTTCTCTTTGCCAAAAACCAACATTTGAACGCACTTCGGTATAACTAACCACTTAAGAATTAAAGGAATATAATGAGGTTGTTTTCAAGAGAGAAGCCTAAAATAAAGATTACAACGACCAAAAAAGATGGTTTTAGCGGCTGGTTAAAGTGTACACATTGTAACGAATTAATTCATGCAAATGAATTGCAACGGAATAGTAACTGTTGCCCTAAATGCGATTATCACTATCGACTATCCGCAGATGAACGCTTGAGCAGCCTTGCCGATCCAGAAACTTTCGTTGAAATGTACACCGAAGTAAAAAGTCACGATTTCTTGGAATTTGCTGATACAGAAAAGTATACGGATCGTTTGGCCAGTGCTATCGAAAAATCTGGTCATGATGAAGCTGTAGTGGTCGGACGTTGTAGTCTAGCAAACAAACCTATAGCAATTGCTATCTTCGATTTTAATTTTATGGGCGGATCCATGGGAGCTGCCGTAGGAGAAAGAATCACTCTAATCATCGAATATGCTTTAGTGGAGCGTTTGCCTTTGATCATCGTTTCAAGCTCTGGTGGAGCGCGTATGCAAGAATCCATACTTTCGTTGATGCAAATGGCAAAGACTTCGGCAGCTCTGGCTCGACTTGATCAAGCCAAAATTCCATATATTTCAGTATTAACAAATCCGACAACAGGCGGTGTGACAGCCTCTTTTGCCTCACTAGGTGACGTGATTGTAGCTGAACCAAACGCTCTGATATGCTTTGCAGGGCCTCGTGTGATTGAGCAAACGATTGGACAGAAATTGCCAGCAGGAGCACAGAAATCTGAATTTCTTCTAGAGCATGGAATGATCGATTGCATAACCCGACGCCACGACCTGAAAAATAAACTTGTCGAATTGCTAGATATTTTATCTGGTAACGAGACAGATCCATTGCTAAAAAAATAGGAGTTCAATAGACATATGATGTGCGATGAAAAAAATGTTGTTGAGATTTCTCTTTGTGTCGACAGCCAGGATTTCCTGCCGATTTATGCTTCAACGCTAGCTGCAGGGGCAGATATTAAAGCTTGTATCAAGGAAGACCTCATCATACCTCCTGGAAGTTCAACGCTTGTGCCCACCGGAGTGAAGGCTGCGATTCCACAAGGATTTGAAATTCAAGTGAGACCTCGAAGCGGACTTGCTTTAAAAGATCAAGTCACTGTTTTGAATTCTCCTGGAACAATTGATGCTGATTATCGAGGTGAAATAAAAGTCATTCTCATTAATCATGGTAAAAAAGACTTTGTTGTTAAACGTGGGATGCGAATAGCACAGATTGTTGTGGCTCCGGTTTGTCAGGCACTTTTTGTTTCAGTTTCAGAACTCGCAAGTACAGAGCGCGGGGATAATGGCTTTGGACATACAGGCGTCCATTAAAAAAAGTGTAAATTATGATTCACATTTCAAAATATATGGCTCCATCATTGGTGACATTTTTAAATGTTCACACCCGCGATGAAGCTTTAAACGCCCTCGTCGACCTCCTTGATCATGATAAAAAATTGCAAAATCGCCAAATTTTTTACGATGCCATCATGGATCGTGAAAAAATTGTTTCGACAGGAATAGGAATGGGGGTCGCTATTCCACATGCGAAGCTTAATCCATGTGATGATTTTTTTATCGCTATTGCTGTTTTACAGCGTGGAGTGGAGTGGAAAGCATTAGATAATGCTCCAGTTCGACTGATTTTTATGATCGGGGGGCCTGATGACAAGCAAACAGAATATCTGCAAATACTGTCGGCTCTCACAGTTGCTATTAAAGATGAAGAAAGAAGAAAAAAAATCTTAACATCGAATTCAAAAGAAGCTATTATTCGACTTTTCTCCCATTAGGGCTAGTACACTGTAAAGTTTTTATAGATGACCTAGGTCGTCAATAAAAACTTAACAGTGTACTAGAAGTAGTTTCTAGATATTGGGCAGTAATAATTTACTTCAGGAGAGTTATTTATGGATTTCAAAGTTAAAGACGTCGCAGATCTACTTAATGTTTCTGAAACAACTATCCATCAGTGGCTCACTGAAGGTAAAATACCTGCCTATCGGCTAAATGAGCAGTATTGTTTTTCTCGTGGAGAAATCCAAAATTGGATGATGAGTAATCATATTGACCACGTTTTGCATGCTACGCTCAAAGAAAAAGCTGCCAGTATGCAGCTCATTTCCCCAGAAGACGACGCGATGACACTTAAAGGTGGAATTAAGCAATTCAACCTTTACCGCGCTCTACATAAGGGCAAAGTGCTTCAATCAGTAAAAGGAACTACTAAAGAAGAGATTATGCGATCAGCAGTAGAAGAAATTGCTGCAACATTGGATCTTGATAGTGAAATGCTGTTTGAGTTGTTGTGGGATCGTGAACGTATGCAGCCTACAGCCCTAAATAATGGAATTGGAGTTCCTCATACACGTGATTTTTTAATTAAAGCGCAAGATGTCGTTTTTGTAGCTTTCCTCAAAGAGCCGATCGAATATGATGCTTTAGATGGGCTGCCGGTGCATACACTTTTCTTTTTGTTTGCATGCGAAGATAAGCGTCATTTGCATTTGTTGGCCAAAATAGCGTTGTTGTGCAGTCAATCTGCTACGCTTGATTTGTTACAGCAGCATCCTTCTAAGCAGGCATTTCTTGAGTACATTAAGTGCTGGGAAGCAGGCATCAAGCATTAATATACATCTCCTTGTAACATGATGGGGTAGGTCTTTTGAACCGACCCCATTATGCCCCCGATTTCACAAAACGTAGCAAAATTGTAGCACGTCATTCCAATCATGCTTTTATCTCAATCCTTTTTTGAAAATTATGCAGAAAAAAACAGGCGAACTTTTTTTTCTTACAACCGCGGAAGAGCCAAACTCGCTTAAAGCAACGTGTGGAGAAGTTTACAGCGGTGGCTACGCTCTTAGGTGGCTTTCTGGCGCCCCTACCGGGCGCGCGTTTTGTAATGATGGAACCCCGGGTTCCGCTATCGCTGCACCCGGGGCTATTAACAGTTCCCCCCACCGGGGGATAGGAGCATGAATTGCTTTTCTAGATTCTAATTTAGCCGTATTTTAACGATATTCTATCCCCCGGTAGGGGGAACTGTTAATAGCCCCGGGTGCAGCGATAGCGGAACCCGGGGTTCGGATCATTACAAATCGTGCGCCCCGGT
>JACDDG010000296.1 GCA_013817115.1 Parachlamydiaceae bacterium
GCCGATATCGGCTTTTGGGCTACAAAATGATTTTCAGGTGATGTTTTAGCTGCAAAACTTTTTCAAAATAAGATTAGGTGAAAAGTATGATTGGAATGACGTGCATCGTAGCCTCCAAATAAGTTTAAGGCACGATCAAGACGACTGCAAATTCTGAACGTACCTCAATGCATAAATGATAAGCTACATTCAAGAACAACAATGTCTCCCATTCCATAACACTTTGAAGTTGCTAGGGATGAACATTTGGAGTATCATTTTTTTGACTCAACACAAAGGAACAAAAATGTTAACATTCTCAGCACTCCCTAGAACGCTTAAATTTGAATTTACAAGTTTATTAACTCGCCGTCTTTACTGTTCAGGCACAACTCACTATCATGCTGGATACAATCCTAATAATTCACCTAAGAAATTGCTACAGACGGAACTTAAATCAGATCTTAAAGTCATGTCTGTCTGGGATAGCCAACTAAAAGTTTTTAAATCAAAGTTACAACCATTTGATGGGCATTGCTTAAAAGATATGGATAAATCAAATTTTAGAATTTTAGATTTAAGAGTTTCCGACCATTGCTTAGATTTTTGTTTTATACAACATAGTCAGGAAAATCCTGACATAAGAGCTATTTACTTAACGTCTGAACAAAAGAGTTTTTTGGGAATTAATGAAAATGAATTTCCACTCTTTTTAGTTGGAGGTAAGTATGATAATCCAATAGTTGAAATAAGGGAAAAAGCAGTTTGTACATATTTAGCGCCTCCTATCAAAGCTATTTTTCAGTTAGAATTACAGCTTTTATCAAAGGTGATTGAAGAGTTTGCTAGGCAGCAACCTGATTTAACATCGGTCAACTTTTACAAAGTATATCCCGAAATATGGATGTCTTGGCGCGAAGGAGGCGGAAAGCAGCCATAACCGATACTTGAAAAGCCATGGTCAATATCTATGTTTGCTGAAATGAACAAAAAGTGCATTGAAAATTTAACAAATAAAAGTTTTAAAGTCTTAAAAGTAGAAAAAACTGCTGAGCCTATGATGAAATCATTATATCATTATAATCAGTTCTTCAAGATCGATTCAAAAATAGAATAATTGAGGGCAACTCGGGTAGGGGTGCTTGCATTAGCCTTGGACACAGAAGTTATAAAGTAAGAGCTCGTCAATAAATTGACGAGCTCTTACACCTAAAAATTAAGAAAATTTTCTTGGACCGCTTTATTTTTTACTTTCAATTAGTTTCTCGTACGCCGTTAAAATATTCTTAAACAGATTTGCATTTAATTCCTGACGAGCTTCGTACTCTTCATCAGTTTCACCTAAATTCTGAATAGAATGTCTGTCTGGGTGATATAAAAGACAAAGTTTTTTGTATGTTGATCTTATCTGATCTACAGTTGCATCTTCAGCCAAACCCAATATTTCAAAATTACCCTTACTTTCATGAACCGCATAATCAAAACTTTGATGCTTATAAGCGTTTCTAAAATAAGCAAATGGATTTTGGGTGCCATATCCACCAAATCCAGGAAAATCAAATGTAGTTTCCCATAAATTTTGCATATAGTTTGTGGAAAGCATTCTAATCGCAATTTCATTGATTATATCTCTAGGAAGTATACTGAGAGACGAGTGGTGATCCTCATAGGCTGCTTTTAAAAGTAATAAAGGTTGGTTAAAAAAGGTTTCCCTTCTTACTTTTGGCATCCCTCATTTTAAAGGTGTAGCCTAGAAAATCAAATTTTGTATTTTGATATTCTCCATTTCTTTTGTCGTCTTTGCAATACACGATTTTAGTCTTATCTGGATGTAATTCTAATTTACATTCCATTAACCGACTTCTAATTTGATCTAGCAATCTTTCAGCTTCAGTTCTGCTTTTACAATGTACCACTACATCATCGGCATATCTTTCAAATGGATTCATTGGATGATTTTCTTTCATCCATACGTCAAATACATGATGCATAAAAATGTTAGCTATTAGCGGGCTTATGACACCCCCTTATGCAAAGAAAGTAATTATGCAAAGTAATCAATCAAATCATCTCGTAATCCAATAAAATTATATCCAGTTTTCTTTGCATAATCTCCAATGATGATAACTGAGCGATAAGCTCAAAATTATCATTATAGGGAGGTTTATGAAAAAACAATCATTAGCTGATTTGATCAACGATTTGGAACAGGAAATGCTACGGCTTGGTTATACCAATGGTTCCATGCAGTATTATCGGAGATGCTGGCGTGCTCTACTTCAATTTGCACAGAAGCGAGGTGAAACTTTTTATACCGAGCAATTGGGCATCGATTTTATTCAAGAACATTTTCGCATTTTTAAGGATGATGCAAATCATATCCTTTTACAGTCAGAGGTGCAAAAGTTACGTATTGTTAAAATGATAGGGGATTTCCAACTACATCGCACAATTTTACGCCGGTACTATAAGCACAAGCAAATCCTGACAGAACCATATTTTATTGATATCAGCAACCAGTTTAAGTCGTATTGCGTAGATAAAGGATATTCCGCAGTAACAATCGATCACTACGTCAAGCAATCTGCATATTTCATGAATTACATGTCCTCTCATAAGGTTTTGGACTGCAAAAAAATCGACCTTAACTTGATTCATTCCTACATTAAAACTCTTGCTGGCTATACCTACAAGACCGTTGAACAGAACATTTGTTCCATGCGTGCTTTCTTTCGTTTTTTATTAGAAATCGGAGTCGTGCAGACGGATTTTGCTGCAAAAACGCCGATGATTCAAGCGAGAAGACAGACTCGCATCCCATCAGTGTGGACAACGGATGAATTAAAAAAAATGATCGATGTTATTGATAGAAAAAGTCCAAAGGGCAAAAGAGATTTTGCAATTATCCTATTGGCCTGCTGCCTAGGTATGAGGTGTTCGGATATTAAACAACTTAAAATGGAGAATTTTAATTGGGAAGAAAGGAAGCTTGTATTCATTCAATCCAAAACAAAAACCTCATTATCCCTTCCGCTCACCCAGGATGTGGGTTGGGCAGTGATCGATTATCTCAAATACGGTCGCCCCAAAATAGATAGTCCATACATATTTGTAAAGCATATGGCACCCTTTGGTCCATTTGCAGAAAACGACCATTTGTACCAATTGATTAAAAAATACATGGAACTGGCGCATTTACCTACTTTAAAAAAGAAAAGGGGAATGCATTCCCTGCGACACACAATGGCGAGTGTGCTTCTTGAAAAGGACACTCCGCTTTCCACCATTGCGGATATTTTAGGCCACGCCGACGTCGATTCGACAGCAGTCTACCTGAAGATTGGTATGAAAAAACTAAAAGAATGCCCTTTTACTATTGAGGAGGCTGATCATGAGTAAAAATATTTATAGAGGACCTTTCAAAGATAATCTTCAAAGTTACATCGAGCTTAAAAGAGCTGTGGGGTACAAATTCGATACTGAGGAAAGTAATTTAGAACGCTTTGACAGATTCATGTTACAAAAACATCCTGAAGCTACTGCTCTTACAAAGGAAATCGTATTAGATTGGTGCAACAAAAAGACTTATGAGGCACGTGCAAATCAGCTTTGCCGAGCATCGCTCATTCGTCAGTTTGGAAAATATTTGGATTCCATCGGAATCGAGGCCTATGTCATTCCAAAGGGGTATTATGAATCTTTTCTCTTCAGGACAAAGAGGTTTTCCAGTGGACTTGAGCAAGATATCTCTCCATTTGCATAGTAAAATCTTCTCATTATACCATGCGGAAAATTGAAGTCAATCACTTCATTTGCAAACCTCTATAGTACAAATTGGGAAAGAGGATCATTTTCCCTAGCGCCCATTTTAAAGTATGCTATTGCTTTTTTTGCATTCTCTTCCCCGCCTATTTCGGTGTAACAGCAACCAGCTTTACAATAGCCTGGTGA
>JACDDG010000297.1 GCA_013817115.1 Parachlamydiaceae bacterium
GCTTTCTTAAAGCCAAAAATCCAACATTTGAACGCTCTTCGGTATATGCCTTCCTTACAGCAATACGCAAAGTGCGTTCGTGCTGAAGTACTATCTGAAGGAACAATTCAAATCCTCATGTATGTTAAGGCAAAATAAACAGTAGCGCTCATTTTATTTGTTGCAGAAAAAGAGAGTTATTTCATATGATGTGGAGGAACTGATAAATACATCACGGAAAGATGGCTGAGTGGCCGAAAGCACGTCCCTGCTAAGGACGCATACCCCCTGGGTATCGAGGGTTCGAATCCCTCTCTTTCCAATTTCTACTGTCCAAGCGCAGTTTAGCCTGGAGAATGATGAATAAGAAAGTTTTTATCACAGGCGCTGCAGGTTTTATTGGATATCATCTAGCTATTCATTTGCATCGCAGAGGAGATAGCGTTGTCGGTTATGACAATTTCAATTCTTACTATTCACCTGAATTAAAAAAAGCGCGTGCTGCCGAATTAGAAAAATTGGGCATTCCTGTCATTCAAGGGGATCTTAATGATTCAAATACCTTAGAAAAATCGATTGTAAACCATCAAACCTCTCATCTTGTAAATTTAGCTGCTCAAGCCGGGGTCCGCTACTCTATCGTTTCTCCTGAAAGCTACTTAAAAGCAAATATAGATGGATTTCTGAGCGTCTTAGAATTTTGTCGACGACATCCTCACATAAAGCTCACTTACGCTTCCTCTTCATCTGTTTATGGTCGAAATGACAAAATTCCCTTTTCAATCGATGATCCCACAGATAATCCTGTTAGCCTCTACGGGGTTACCAAAAAGACCAACGAATTAATGGCTAACAGTTATCATCATCTTTTTGGGATAGCAGTTACCGGATTGAGGTTTTTTACAGTGTACGGGCCATGGGGACGACCCGACATGGCTTATTTCAGCTTTGCTGACAAGATCATGAAAGGGGAGCCGATTAAGGTCTATCATAATGGCAATATGTTTCGGGATTTCACTTACGTTGATGATATCGTCGCCGGAACTGCAGCAGCAATTGATCTTGAATCGCAGTGTGAGTTATTTAATCTAGGCAATCATCAGCCTGAACAACTCATGACAATGATTGAAATTTTGGAAGAACTTTGCGGTAAAAAAGCCTTGAAAACCTTCTTACCCATGCCGAGAGAAGACGTTCCCTCGACTTACGCAGATATAGCTTATAGCCAGGAAAAATTGAACTTCCAGCCTAAAACGTCTCTTCGTGACGGTTTAAAGCATTTTGTGGAATGGTTCAGTTGTTATCCCAACTTTTCGCATTAAAAATGAAAATATCTTTTCAAATATTGTATAAAGTTCTAAACTTCTTTTTTTATGCCTAACTGAGGTTGCAACAATGCGTTCATTATTACTCATTTGCCTGTTGTTTGTCTGTGGATGCACAACGGTCACTCGTGTTTCAAATCCGGTCAAAGTCATTGATTCGGAGGAGATGACCTGGGTCGTCGAAACTGTCATGGCTAAGTGGAGGCATGAAGAAGGGCGCCGGCTAAAGTTAGAACATTCAAACCTATACTACGATACAGCAATCGTCGCTTTGCGATTAGAGATCTCTTCACAAGAGATCTTGGAAATTGATGTGGCTAGAGCTCTTTTGGTTGATTTTGTCGAAGATCTTTTGCGTGAAATCAATACAAATCCGATCGTCTCAAATGATTTAATTTCGTATCCATTCACTCCAAATATGCTGAATATTGAAATTAATTTTGAAAGTTTCCATGGCATTTATGTTGATCCATTTTACGTGGGTTGCATTGCCTTGTGCAATGGAATGGCCCGCTACAATGCTTTCGATTTAAAAGATGATAGGTTGTATAGTTGGCATTCACGTGTCGAGCCTTATACTAAGTCTCGTGAAATCTCTATTATCGAACGTGCTGCAGACAGAAAATTCATGAATAATCGTAAAAAGGTATGCGAGCCGAGACTTATTGATGAACACATGTTGCACATGGATCCATTCTGTGGTGAACGAGGAATGAACTTAGAATTTTAGAGACTGGAATATTTATGAAAGTCTGGAATTTACAAAGAGATCTTGCTGGGCTCTTAATAGTCGATGTGCAAGAAAAACTCATTGCCTACGAAGATCGCTCTGCGGATGTTCTTAAGTCTATCCAGATGATGATTAAAGGGTTTAGAATTCTAGGGTTGCCCATCGTTGTTACTGAACAATATCCCCAAGGGCTTGGTTCCACTGTTGCCGGAATCAAATGCCTCTTGGGGGATCAGCAAAACTACCTGACTAAAACATCATTCTCCTGTATGGGAGACCCGCACATCCAATCAGAAATTTTGAATATAGGTGTGTCTCAGTGGGTGGTTGTTGGCATCGAGGCTCATGTCTGCGTGCTTCAGACCGCCAAAGATCTTCTCGAAGCAAAATGCGATGTCGTTGTGTTAAATGATGCAATCACCTCCCGATCCATTTATGATTTCTCTACAGCCATTGCTGAAATGCGCGATTGTGGCATTCGCATCAGTAGTTGTGAAACAGTGCTTTTTGAATTGCTCAAAAATTCAGAGGCCGCAGAATTTAAAAAGATTAGTCAGTTAGTCAAATGACACTATAATTTATCATCTCTCTAAAGTAATATATGCGTAATTGTGGATGCGACCTTATGTGGTTTCTTGCGCCCCTACCGGGGCGCGCGTTTTGTACAGATTCGAGCCCCGGGTTCCGCTATCGCTGCACCCGGGGCTATTAACAATTCCCCTGCCGGGGGATAGTCATGAACGATGTTTTATCCCCCGGTAGGGGAAACTGTTAATAGCCCTGGGTGCAGCGATAGCGGAACCCGGGGTTCGAATCATTACAAAATGTGCGCCCCGGTAGGGGCGCGAGAAAGCCACAAATAACGCAACCAAAGTCTAAACAGATACTAAAGAGCGAAAAGGTGTTTATTGAAACTCTTTTTACAAGCTAATCAATTTATAAAAAAGAATAAAGATATGGCATATAAATTTTCTTATTCAATATTCTACTTACTCGTTTTTACATTTGCACAAATCGACTGTGATTCCCATGAAGACTATCTAAAACGCATACAAGCCCATTTTGTGATTATGGACTTTGATTCAGCCTGTCAGGAGGCCTCACAAGCATTATCCTTTTTTCCCTGTAATCAAAACCTTCATGGAGCCTATATTAAAGCCTTGTCTCATACAGGTGATGAAAAATGCTTATGGAAAGCTTGGAATCAATATAAATCTCTTTTTCCTGAAATAGCCTTAGCAAATCAAGAGCTCCAAGAAATAATGGCTTGGGGTGCGATTTGGAAAGGGGCAGAGTCTTCTCTACCTATGATACGACTATGTAGCTTACTTGGAGCTTTTCTTGCCAATGATGCCAAAAGCGCACCTCTTTTAAAAAAGTTTTGTCGCGATAAAAATTCTTTAGTGCGCAGTGCTGCTGTACAACTCACGGGCCATATGCGAGATGCTCAGTTGTGTGAAGAAATTTATGGAATGCTTTTCAGTGAAAATAATAGAAAAGTGCATCTCGAGGTGATAAAAGCCATTGGCAGTATGAAGATAAAAGATGGCCAGCAAGAATTGTTTGCGATCATTGCAAATGAGCATTCAATTGCGATCGACAAAGCTGCAGCTATTGAAGCCTTGCTAGAATTATTGGAGGAAATTGATCGAGAAAGGATTGTTTCGCTGGTCATTAGTAATCGTGCAGGCTTAAGGCTGCTTGCATGTGAGGTCGTAAGCCATTTGAGAAGTGATCGCGATGCGGACCTAATGGTTTTGCTGACTTCAGATAATAATGCAGACGTTCGTATGTCCGCATTATATGCATTAGGACTTTTAAATGTTTCTGCAATAAAAGAATCTATTGCTCGACTTGCACGAATGAAATTGCAGGATCCGTCTCCCGAAGTCG
>JACDDG010000008.1 GCA_013817115.1 Parachlamydiaceae bacterium
CTCAAAGTCGACAGATTAAACGTACTGATGGTAAATTAGATTTAAACTCGGATTTCGACTTAAAACCCCCTAGCCAAGTCATTTCAGAGAATGAAGCCACTATGAAGCAGATGGAACTTCAAGGATCGATTACCGGACAACGGTTCGAACTGCACACTTTGGGAGCCACTATTTCAGCCTATCGTTCTTTTCTTCTGCAAAGTGATCCAAATCCTTATGTTCGTACTCGCGGAGGATTTTCCGAATGGATTGTTGGTCAGGAACCTTCTCAGACAAAATCTTTAATGGATCAAGAGTACAATATTAAAAATTTAGATACTCTTTATCTGCAATTTTCAGAATCCATTAAGCAACCTTCATTTGAGGGTGATATGAATGGTCTAACAACAATAGAAAACCGTCGACAACTCTTCCATGATTTAGATTTATCAATTTACGAAATGGGACAACCTCTAGCTTCTAGCTCATTGATGGCCTCTAAAGCAGAACATTTTCTCGACTTGCTAAACCAACTAAATGAACTAGGATCGCGAGATCCTGATGTAGTATCTGATATCACTCCGTTACTTTCTGAAGTCATGCGTGCGGACTGGAAATATAATGTACTGCAAGATATTCCCCTCTTTCATCAACTCTATTCCGTTCATATGAACCTATTGCCTCCCATCACAGATCGAAATCACATCAATCGCCTTCGACAATTTAAGAAGCACATTCTACAACTGACGCAGTGGGTCAAAGAAAAAAACATGCATACTCACCTTCACGAAATTGAATTTGACATCAACGATATTAAAGGATACCTCCAAGATTTCTTAGCCCAGCTGCAGAGAATGGCTAAGGATCCAGTTTATGCCTCTCATGAAGGCAAAATAACTCTGATCCAAGACACAGCCCAGCAACTTTTGGAATACCGCTACATGTTTTGCCATTTCTTTCATCATCTGCGTCAAAATGAGATTGATGAAAAGTCTCTAAGAAATCAATTCCTATTTGTCGATCAATATTTTGAAACAATCGAAAATAAATTAGACGAAATCGTTGAATAAATAGGATTTTAGTTTATTTTTACTTGATTAATGCTGCAATAAAAGCTTCAGTAAAGACTTTTCCCTGCTGTCCTTTGCGTTTCTTTGCATCTTTGCGCCTTTTGCGTTAAAATTTATTGGGTCCCAAAATTTAACGCAAAATTGCAAAGATGCAAGATACACAAGTTGTTTTTACAAAAAAAGGGATCATTTTCATTTTTTTCTAACGTCATTTAATTTCTGATCCATTTCGATCTTGAAAATTTAATTGGCACGTGATATTATATTTACAGAAATACCCATCTCTTCCTTAGCTAACAACATGGCTTAGAAATGAAATAAAAAAAGACAAGAAGGATAAAACGCTATGATGTCAATAAGCCCCGCGCATATTGTAAACTACAAATACATTACTGACAATACGTCAAATCCTTTAATGAATGAAGAACAATGCAAAATTTTAGCAATTTCACAAGCTAGACTCATCTATATTTTGTATAATCATATTTCAAATTCTCCAGACTACAAATCAAATCTAATTACACGTGAAAATATTCTTAAAGACAACTGCGGATTTAATTCAGTTATTCTTGTTGAGGAAGACTCTGAAATAAAAAAAGGTAATTTGCGCTGCAATTGGTTTTTAACACTAAAACCTGCCGAACATCGAATAAAAGGGTGGGATGATCATGAGGCTTGCAAGGGCTATGAAGATTTATACGCCCGGCAAGACGCTTTAAATTTAGCTATTCAAAAAGTCACTGTATGTAGACAAAATGACTCACAAATTGAATCTTGGAACACTTTAAAAGCGATATCAACTTCTCTCAAAAAACCCTACCTCTGTGAGGATGAAATCAACTCTTTTATCGACAAAAAATTATCTAGTGAAGATATGAAAAATTTTGACAGAAAAAAAGCAATGTTTTTCATGCAATGTAAAATTGAAATGGAGCAATCTAAAATTAACTATGTATACGATACATTTCAAATAAGACAAAATTCTTTAGATCAAAAAATTGAAAAAAATTTGAATAAAGGGAGAACAGTTTTTGTTTTGTGTGGAAAGAATCACGGGAATCCTACAGATAAAAAACTGATTCCGATCGTCAATGACCATTTATCGAAGAAAAAAGTACCTTTTATAGTGGTCGACCCTTCACAACCCACTCCGAAGACCCAGTCAAAATCAGTTTAATTAGGAATTTTTGAAGCATTTGAAAGGACTGAACAATGTAGCTCATTACAATAATATCACAGTCGTGCTGTATACCGAAGAGCGTTCAAAGTTTTTTGGCTTAAGAAAGCCCCCGGGATTAAGCGATTAAAAATGACCCAATATTATAATATGGCGTCGTTTTTGATCGCTTATTCACTAGAGCTTTCTCTTTGGAAAAACCAAAATTTGAACGCTGTTCGGTATAAAACAATCACTAAATTTTCAAGCTATTCATGATAAAATTATGGTTAACATCAAATGAAAAACGAATAATTTCAGAAAATAATTGTCTTTTTTGATCTTGATCTAACCAGTTCATGGTTTTAAGTAAAGATGCTATTTCTGTGGGAATTTCAAAATTCGAGTCCAACTGATTAATAAATTCAGAATGTTGTGTGATAAAACTATCACACGCCTTCATCAAAATACTTATCTCGTTTCGTTGGGTTAAAGTAGGATTAGTCGGAATTATTCCCTCAAGGTTCAATGTAGAAGTACTTTCAAGTTTTTTCCCCTCCTTTGTCATTAAACCAATAACCCTATTAACTATCCGAATGTCATCTGTTGATGAAATTTTCGGTGTCCATAAATTACGAACAAGTAATGGGAATTCCTGAGATTCAACATACCCTTCCTTCCAATACTCTATTATTCGAGTCAATTCTGCAATTTTTTTCTTAACTTCTCGGATGTCATCCGGCAAATAGACGTTTCCTGATTTAAGCTGTTCAATTAATAAATTGATTTCAGTGTCAAGCTCTTGACCAACATTTTCAGCTTTTTTTAAAGCATTTTGTGCACGCGAAATAGTGCCTTCGGTATTATTATCTGATCGAAATTCTAACCCTATCCAATCTTCAACAATTTGTGAGTTACCAATAAATCCATGATTAGTGATAAAATATAAAAAATCTCGCATGATCTTCACTTTATCAATATCATCCGGATAACTCTCAACAAAATATTTATAGTTTTCTGCCATTGTACCGTACATAGCAAAATTGTGATCAACGGTTACGGTGGGTAATAAGCCTGAATTTAAAATTTCTAAATTTATTTTTTGTGCATTCTGTATTGAATTAATTAATTTTTTAAATACATCTCGAAACTCTTTATCCTCCCAAAATTTTGCTATAATTAATACAATATCGGAATTGATTTCGGTTCCATAAAGAGCGCATGCATCTTCGAAACATGAAATGAACTCTTTATCTATCAAAGTTTCAGCCAAAGACAAATCGGAATTCATCTCTATCTCTTTTTCCAACATTTTTTTATATTGTATTGGAATAGTTTTAACATCGGGGGAAAAATTCTCTAAAACGGCACTTGAAAGTAGCTGAAAATTTGTTGCTTGAAATTTAAATTCATCTACTTTCACTTCCGGAGAAACAAAATCTGTAATCTCAAAATCTTTAGCTGTAAGTTTAAGATCCGCCTCTAAAGTTAGACTAAATTCAGATAATGGAATTTTAAAACTTCGCTTTGCTAATATAAAATCGTCAACATTGTTGTCATTGTTAATTGAATAACCACACATTAACTTTAATACGATTTCTAAATTGTCGAATTTGTCTACATTTATCTCAACAAATCGATTCAATTCGGTTATTAGAATTAAATCCTTATATATACTTGAGGACTTCCCTTCAGCTACATTAAGTAAATTTTTAAACATTTCAGGGGAGATCATTTTTGCTATCATATTAGTACAAACCGGATTATCACTACTTTCACCCATCAAATTGCTTATTTGGTCTACAGGATGAGTAGATAATTGACCATTAATCAAAACAAAGTTATTAGCTATATTATTCAAATGGTCTAGAGAATTACTTTTTTCAAGCATGAGTTCATACTTTTGCAGTTTAAGCTCAGACTTATCAGACAAGTAGCTAGAAAAATTTTGAATAAATTTTTGTACATGTATGTGATCAGCTACAGTATCTCGTGCTGTACTAGCTGAATTAAAGGAATCGCCTTCTAATTCGCGTAACTGGCTTTGCATAGAGCGGAATGTCCGAAATGATTCTTTTAGAGGATCAGAATCCTCGATCTCATTTTTGGCCAAATAAGCCAAACCAGTAAGGTCAACAATTTCTTCAGAAATATTTTCTTGAAATTTCGAAAAGTCGTATTTTATTTTATCTAACTTTAAATATAAATTTTCGAAAGATGCTGTTTTTTGGAGAATAGTTAGCCCATCAATCGAAGCTGTTAAAATTTCATCCAAAGATTTTAATAAAGCTAACCCTTTTTCTAAATTATCTTCTGAAATTCCATCTTTTTTTAGCTCGGTCAATAAACTGCTAATTTTATTTTCAAGAGTTCCTTTCATATTGCCAATTAAATTCGCGATATCACCGGGTTTATCAAACATACTATAGAGAGATCTTAATCCTGAGTCTAAGAAAGTTTTACTTGCGAAATTTTTGTTAACTGTAAGGTCATACTCCCATGTTAGGCGGTTTTGATATGCTCTCAAATATTCGTTATTCTCTAGAGATTCTAGATTGCCTAATTTTTGGAGAAAATATAATTCATTACTTACGCTTTTTAACTGCTTATCTATTTTTCCGCTATAGTCAGCGTAAACACGATTTATCAAATTAATCACTTTATCTTTCTCAGATACTCCCCCTTCAATTAACTTAACTTTTAAACTTGTAAGCGTAGAAGGATCTAGGGTTTTAAGCAAATCGGAATTCTCAAAAATTGTTTTCACCGTATTATTAATATCTTCCTTCGAAAATTCAGGGTGAGTTACAAGATATTGAACCGCGCTTTTAAATTGATGATCTTTTGGAACTTCCATCCTTACCATCCTTTTTATATTTTAACCATCTTTTATAAAATACAACACAAGTAACCTTACAATTTATTATAACGCGTAACCAATTATTTTATAAATATAAATAAATGTGGTTCTTGTGAAGAATTGGGGCAAAGTTCGGCAAAGGCTAGAGGAAGGAGAGGAAAAGGTTAAGGTTTTTTGTTATTTTGGAGGCAAAGACACAAAGAGTAGTAATTTAAAAAAATGTTTAAAGGGTAGTTTTCAAACCATTAAAAGCACCAACATTTAACCAGATTACAACTCTTTGTGTCCTAGTGTGATCTCCTAAATAAAAATTACAACTCATTGATAATCAAGAATTTAAAATTTCAATCCCGATTGAGGGGCCGAAGGCTCTGTCTCGCTCTGTGTTGAATGAAACACTAAACTTATAAGTAAATAAACTGCCTGCCCTCCTTTGCCATCCTCAGCGTTTGCCCCAATAAATGTAATGCTTAATCAATGGAATAGGTTGTAGACAGCTCTCTTTTACCTGGCGCTTCGCACCAGGTAAAAGAAGCAGACTCGGATCAAAGGTTTTATCCAAAATGCAGTTAATTATTTACCAAAATTTTCTAAAAGTTCCAACGCATCTTTTTTATTTAATTTATCAGCACGATCTTCGCTATTTAAAATTTTAAAATCTTTCCCCATATCTAAATAAGATTCCCGAATCAAAAATGAAGGTGAAATTCTATGTTCTGCGACTAAGTTGACTAGCAAATCCATATTATTATTTTTGATTGCATCCCTCAATTCAGCCACGGGTATTTGAAATTTACGATAAATAACATAACCTGAACCGAGTTCAGTAATATTTTTACCGCTCAAGGTTTCATAAACTATAGATTTAGAAAGGATCGTTAATATATTTTTGGAATCGATACCAATCTCATAAAATTTTTCTCTCCACGTCTGGATATGACCTATATCATCTATATCATACACACTCATATTTTCTACAATATCCGCAGCAACTGCCTGAGTAATAGCTAAGCAAGTGGTTGAAGCTAACATCGCATTTTCAGGATCTTCCCCAAATCCGGCAGCTATTTTTGCATAAGCGCGATTTACAGATAAAAGAGCAGGTTTAAAGTTTGCGTAAACTTCTTCATTATTAAATTTTATAAGTGTACTTCTACGAAAATCAAGAGAAACAATTTTAGGAACAATGTAAGCAAATTCCCCTTCTTCATTAGACAGAGGAACGGGATTCATCTCGATATTAACTCCCTGCAGGGTATCTTTAAAAACTTTTACATCATCAATTCCCACAAATGGCTTAGCTTTCTCAAATAACATTTTCGCTGTTACCTTGCCCCAATTTTGAGTCGGAGAATATTTTTTTAAAAGCTGCCGAATTACATTTTTTTCATATTTTCTGCCAATAAATTCAATTGAATCAACCTTAACTTGCGGAGAAATATACTCCACAATCTTAAAATCGTTAAAACTTATTGCTAACTTCTTCTTTGTAAGGCTTTTAAGATCATCCATCGAGATTGTAAAACTTCGTTTTACTAGAAAAAATTCTTTAATATCATTTCCTGCAGAAAGTGAGTAGCCGCACCCCATTTTCAAGGTTATTTCTAGATTATGGTACTCATCCATAAAGATCTCGGCCACTTTCGCTAAATCTTTTAAAGGGGATAAATGTTTAAATTTTGACTGAACTTCCGTTGCATTTAACATATCTTGGTACATTTCAGCCGAAATCATTTTTGAAATGATTTCATCAAGTTCGGGATTGAAATCAAATTTTGATGTAACGAAATCATTTAAAGCTCCTTCAATATAAGTAACAGGGACTTCGCTTATATAAATATTATCAATATTTTTTAAATTTAGTGAAGAATCATTTTCCAACTGATTAAATTCTATATTAATAAGTTTGTTTACCGATTTTCGTGATAAATAATCGGAATATTTGAGAATAGATTTTTCTTCTCTAATTCCAATATTAAATGAACTCCCTTCTACTTCCCTTCTTTCATTTTGCGTATTATTGAATATTTCTCTTAGAGCATTCAACTCATCATTGTTCTCTTCTGCTAGATAAATTAAACCTGTAAGGTCAAAAATTGAATTATTAATACTTTCTTGAAATTCATCAAAATCATGTATCGTCTTAACCAAATTTAGGTTTACAGTTTCATTATCGTATAAAGGAGATTTTTGAAGTTTATTTAACGTCTCATCGACATTATTAAAAATATGATTTATTGAAATTAATAGGTTTAGACCTTTGTTTAAATTATCTACAGAAGCACCGCCCTTTTGAAGTTCTACTAGCAGACCATCTAATTTTCTTTTCAAATCTTTTTTTATTAAAAGAATCAAATCAGTTAGATCCTTTGGTTGATCGTACATCCCATAGAGGGGGCTGAGGCTTGATTCTTTCAATGTTTTACTTAAATAATTTTGATTTACTCTAATGTCGTATGTCCATGTAAAGCGATTGTAATAGGCTCTTAAATATTCGTTGTTACCCAATTCTTTTATAGAACCTAATTTTTCAAAAAAAGAAATTTCATTTTCCATATCTTTTATTTGTTTGTCTATTTTCCCACTATAATCAGCATAAACACCATCAATTAAATTAATCACTTTATCGTTTTTAGAAACTCCTAATTGCAATAATTTAATTTGGATTCTGAAAAGTGCTGAAAAATTGAAGCCATTAAGCTTCAGCAAATCTTGATTTTCGAAAATTTTCTTTACAACATTGTTAATGCCTTCATCTGAAATTTCGGTTGTGGACTCCAAATATTGGACTACACTTGTTAGATGATGATCTTTAGGGACTTCCATATTATAACCTCTTAAATATTTTTATTTAATACACAAATTTATAACATTACTTTTTATTGTAACACATTAATTAATTCTTTCCAATTATTAATTTTCAAGCCTTATAAACTTAAGATTATTTTACCTAAAATGGAATTTCTTTACTAGAAAAAAGCGCGTTTAAACAACCTTTTTTTTCTTTGTATCGTATATTTTGCCTTTTTCATATGTTTGATTTCCTCTAAATTTAATGAAGAAAATGCCACAAACATCTTTTGGTAAGATTTTGGGGCAATAAAAAGAGGTTCCCCTGCCGGGGAACAATACCTGTCCATGCAATAATACCCATAGCTGCGCTGCGTTTGCTATGGCTACAAATTGATTTTTTGGGTTATGTAATAACTTTTTCAAAATAAGATTTAGTGAAAAGCATGATTCTAATGTCGTGCATCGAAGCCTGACTGGCCTATTCTCCTTTTGATACTCCTGGAGGCATTTTATACTTACTTTTGAAAGATTTACTTAATTTTTGATCTGCGGCCATACGTACAATTTTTGGCTGAAATTTACCTAAGACATCAACTAAATCTTTTTGTTCTTCCATGACCACATCAATAGCTTTATAGGCTTGGGGCGATTCATCTAAACCTCCCCCTATCAAATCAATTCCGCGCTCTAAAAGATACTGTAGGTGTTGTTCATTAGTAATCGATTTGTTTGCTTTGGTTCTAGACATTTGCCGTCCGCTGCCATGCGAAGCTGAATTTAAGGAGTCTAGATTTCCTTTCCCTACAACTAAATATCCTGGATCCGCCATTGTCCCAGGAATAATTCCTAAAACACCTTTTGCTGCTGGTGTAGCACCTTTACGGTGAACAATTGCATCTTTTTCTTGTCCATTAACATAAATTTTTTCCCGCCAAGCAAAATTATGGTGATTTTCTACTGTTGCTACCGGCATCAAGCCTGCAGCTTTTCCAATTCTTGCATGAATTACATGATGGTTTGCTGAAGCAAATTTCCCTGCGAGTTGCATAGCATCCCAATATTCTTGCCCAAGATCTTCATCAAGATGCAACCAAGCTAAATGCTTAACTGCATTATCCAGTTCGGCCATTTGAGACATAGCAATTTTGGTGTAATGATTAGCTATTTTAAACCCAACCCCTCTTGAACCACTATGGGAAAGTAAGGCGAGGTAGCGACCTATCGCAAGATTTAACGAATTTTCAGGACTTGTAATTTCGAGTTCTCCCCACTCCACAAAATGATTGCCTCCCCCACTTGTGCCAATCTGGTGGATTGCAGTTTGCCTCAATGATTGAGTCAAAGAAGAAAGTTCCCAATGAGATTTATCCAAAATAGGATGTTCAATTTTACCATCATGGATTCCTGCAGCGCCTGCTCCAAAAACTGTATTATTTAATAATGCTGCGTAGAGATGTTTATATTCAATGCTATTAGGATTTCTTAAGACGTCCGGAGAAGATTCGTAAATTGTCAACTTCATCCTACAAGCAATATCAACTCCAACCGCATAAGGAATAACGGAATTTTCTGTAGCTAGAACTCCTCCGATTGGAAGGCCATAACCGGCATGTGCGTCGGGCATTAAAGCTCCAGCTAAAGCTACGGGCAAGCGAGCACTTCCTTCCATTTGTGCTATAGCTTCAGCTTCAATGTAGTTTTGCCCCAAATTTTGTATGGAACTGGAATAGATCTCAGCTTTAGGCTTAATCGTTTTTTAGACGTCCTCATTTCTATATCGCAGACAAAATCCATTGCCACCTTAGGACTTTGCGTTTTGTAGAGATCCCAAGCCTTTCCTAGCTCTCCGGGAGTCAGCATTGTTTGGTTCAGAAGTTCTTTAAATTGATTTGGAGTCATTTTTACCTCAAGTATCACGATTAATCAGTATTTTATGTATACCGAAGTGCGTCCAAATTTTGGTTTTGGGTTTGAGGAAGCCGGACAAAAACGACCCAATATTATTATAGGGGTCGTTTTTGTCCGTCAACCGCGGGAGCTTTCCCTTTACCAAAACCAAAATTTAGAAGCGCTTCGGTATATAACCAAAAGAACAGTCATGGGCACCTTTGATTACACAATTTATCTGCACCATTAAAACTTTATTTTAACATGACAGGAATTTTTTGATCAACCAATTGACTTATTTAGCTCAAGTAAGTTTATAACGAAGTGAGTCCACCTCCATAAATAAGAAATAACTTTTTATTACTATTTAATTAGCGGGATGACCTTCTCAAAAGCCAGGGTTTCGGATGATCTTCCATCAACATACGTTAAAAATTTATTTGCCAAGTCGACATTTCCATACTTTTGAAATGAATAGATTAAAGATTCTTTTAAGCTTCGAATACCGCAATTGCCGCTAACTTGAGCTCTTCGCGGTGGAATGCTAACGGTGCATTTTTTTTCGATAATATCTTCAAATATTTCTGAGTAATTTTTTTTTGCATCTTCGTAATTATAAAAATTCCTCGTTTTTTTATCCTCAACCTTGATCAAAAAAGATAAAGCCTCCTCTCTACTAAGAGAAGGAAATTCGACTACCGGAGAAAAATTTATGCTAAATGGAATTGTACGATTTGCATGAAGGTTAAATTTAACATTCTCATAGCTCCCAGCAAGGGATAAGCCTCCCGCGTTTACCTGCGCAGCTCTATACGAGCCATTGTCATTTCGACAGAGAGTAATAAAAAATACATGCCCAGCTTTAAGGCCATTAGCATCATCCCAACTAAATCCCATGGGAATTTGAATTCCAATTTGAGATTGGACGTTAGGTGGAAAAGCCTCTAAAGTATCTATTAAAACTTCCGCCATTTCTTTTTTTACTATTGGCATGGCAATATCATAAGAGTCTTTCCATTCTACATTATTAAGAGAGCAAAGCTGTAACCTTTTTTCTTGTAATTTCTCAAAAAAACTTCTTCTACATTTATTCTTTTTAGAGTCTTTCAGTGCCTCCCTTAAATAGGAAAGAAAACGCACATCTTCATCATCTAAGATTTCCTTTTCTAAAAATAAGAAAAAATCGAGTCTATTTATATAATAATCTACGCCTTCAAAAGCACTGTGTGTTCCACTTGGGGTGTCGGACCCTATATAAGAGCTTTCCAAGAGGTTGTACATTATAGGGGTTTTTTTTGCATATCCGTATGTAATGTTCTCGAGAGGGGGGTTTTGCCTATGAAAGTGCGAAATTATTTTTGTACTTCGATTAACAAATTCAAGAATCGATCGAATTTCATTTTCTATGGGTTTATTTTTGTAATCATCTGCCAAAATCTCCAACCCTTTTGTAGCCTCTTCTAAGCAAAAATTTAGCTCATCGCATCCTAAATATAATGCATAGAGAGCTCTTTGCATTAAATCTTTAAGATTCACAATTCCATCGCTATTTTTACTCCAACCTGTTAACCAGCGAGCTGTTCTCCATATACTGGCTGAATTATCGTTAACATAAGGTTCTGAAATAGTTCCGTTTGGATATACGTCAATTTTTTGACCACTCTTAATTTTTGAAAGATTTAGCAAACTTCTAAGATCGTGAATAGTTACGAATTTTAATGCATTTTCACAACAGCTATTCCATTTAGTCGCGGAAATTTTTTCTAAATTACTTTGCACATTTTCAATTTGATTGTCCGGAATAGATTGTTCTGGTTGTGGTATTATATCTTCAATTTCGTTTGATGTAACACACTGTTCTTGACTTAAATTTTCAAAACTATCTTCGGAGAAGACTTGTACTTCACAATCTCTACTAGTGTCAGCTTCTAATTCGTTTTCGTTTTCGTTATTTTCCTGAAACACAAGCGCATCTTCGATAACAACACTCGCAAGAAGTCTTTCTGCATTGACGACGACATTCTCCAACAGTATTTCCTGTAATTCAGTACCAAAATAAATTTTATCTTGCACGCGAACGCGAAGCTCTTCAGGCGCCGCTAGTTGGCTTTGACTGTCTTTGTTTTGGGAACTTTTTAAATCTACATTTGTTGCTGCTTTTAAAAGTCTCCACTCATATGCGGCCCAAAATCCTGCGGGAAGAACAACTAGAAGACCTATAACAGAAAGGGCTAAAAAGGTTGTCAGAGCAAAAAGAGATGTTTTTTTTGCAAATTCCCAACTATTTTCGCTCGGATTTCTAATCCAGCAGGCTAAGCGTGCCATACCATTACTTCTATTAACCATTTTGAAATAGGTACTGGGATTATTTTGATGATGTAATTTATTTTCTACACTTCTACTGGCCATCTTTATTTCCTTAATATAATATTTTTACTTGACTCTTTAAATGCAATAAAAACATCAAGTTTAATTAGCATTTGAATATTTTAAATATAATTAAACTATAAAAAATTCATAAATAATTTGCAAGGCAAATTTAATTTAAATTTTATTTAATAATTCAACAAATTTCTTAAGAAAATAAATTAGAATTAGATTGAAAACGATGACAATAACAGTGATTAATTAGTTTGCAAGCTTTTGCAAACCAAACCAAACTTCACCTCCAACTCCAACAATACCGCCCTCTCCTGTTTTAAACACTATTGTAGCCACTACAAATCAAGGCTATACCGTCTCTTGGGGCAGTGTAGCCAATGCAACACCCTATCTTCTTCAGCAGGATACTTTTTTCTGCTCCAAAAACAGCAGCAGAAGGAAATATAACATACAAGTCTTTTAG
Organism: Parachlamydiaceae bacterium; assembly: GCA_013817115.1. GTDB lineage: Bacteria > Chlamydiota > Chlamydiia > Chlamydiales > Parachlamydiaceae > JACCRY01. Next base: position 12,591 of record JACDDG010000008.1, read on the forward strand.
TAACCAACCTAGCGGTACCTACTATTATCGTGTTATAGCTAAAAATTCTGTAGGAAATAGTCCTTACAGTAATGTGAAAAATATAACTCTAACCGCAGCGCCACCTGATCAAACGAAATTTGATTGAAAATTTCGTTTGGTACATCACATGGACAGATTGGTTTAATGGACCAACCTTTAAGGTTCCGGTAAATGTCAATATGATCAACGTTTTTGTTGGTAAACTTGATTTCTGACAAATTGTAAACCTACGATCAATGGTTTCGGGTATTTAAAAATTCCTCAGCTGGACGCTTTTACAGCCTATTGTGCAGCTTTGCCTCCTATTCCAGTTAAAGTTTCTATCGGGGTGGTGGTCGACTTATGACAGATGTTGGGATTTATTAACTTCGGCAATTGACCGAGACATTGATTTTGCTGCCTCTTTTTTTTGTTGCATCCGCAAATTTTACGCGACATATCCTATGGATACGAATTGGCTTTCACATTAAAATCATACCTGTTAAATCAATTTTATAGATTACTTATCCCCTGACACCCCTTAAAATGAGGCCAAGATTATATGACAAGTGTTCTCTTAAAATTAATAAAAAATTTTCAACTTGATAAATTTATAACTATTCATAAAACTCATTTTTTTGTACTGAATATTTCGCTTATATGTTTGTGTACATTTCCTATTAAACTATTTTGCATAGAACAAGCCGTTACAAATACTGAAGAAAATCAAAGTAGTCCTTTAACTAAAGAAACTCCAAAAGCTCCCAAAAAAGTATCTGTAAACCCAAAAACTTATGACTCTGAAATCAGTAAACGTCTTGAAGATATCATGAAAGCAACAGGTTGGTTTGAAAATTCCAAAGTACAAGTAAAGGATGGGGTCGTCTTCTTAGAAGCCACAACTAAAACTGAGGAAATAAAGAAATGGGCTGAAGAACTAGCTAGTAATACCCAAGATACAGTAGCAGTTGTTAACTATATTAAAGTAAAGAAACCATCCATATGGGAGTTTAAACCGGTTATAGAGGGGTTAAAAAATCAATGGATTAGCTTACTTAGAATTATACCTACAATAATTTTTGGTCTGTTAATTTTTGTAATAACTCTAATCATTTCACGATTTATCATATACTTGTCATATTTTTTCTTATCTCGCCGATTCTACAATCCCCTAATACAGCAATTCATTGCATGGAGCATTGGATTTATAGTTATGCTAATTGGATTATATATAATATCTAATTTAATGGGACTAACAACTATTGCTCTTACTGTCATTGGAGGAACAGGGCTTTTAGGAATTATTTTAGGAATTGCTTTTAAAGACATTACGGAAAATTTTTTGGCTAGTCTTTTTTTGAGCTTCAATAATCCTTTCCAAACAGGTGATTTAATTGAAATTTTAGGAATATTGGCATATGTTGATAGACTTACCTTTCGTAGCACAATCCTAATAAAACTTGATGGCACTTATGTGCAAATCCCAAATTCAACAATTTATAAAAGTAATATACAGAATTATACAAGTAATCCTAATCATCGGGAAGATTTTCTGATAGGTATAGGTTTTGAAAACCAAATATCTGATGCACAGGAAGCTGCTTTAAAGATATTAAATGATCATCCAGCCATTTTAAAAATTCCAGAACCATGGGTTTTGGTAGATAGCCTGGGTAAGGCTGTTGTATATATAAGAATTTATTTTTGGATAAATAGACAAAAACATAGTTGGTTAAAAGTGAGATCTTCTGTGATTCGACTCATCAAAGGCACTTTTCAATCTGAAGGAATTTCTATGCCGGATGAGGATCGGGAAAGAATTTTCCCTGAAGGAATTACTGTGCGATTAGCTTCAAAATCTTCATTTACAGAAGATAAATTTCCAGGAATAAAGCCTCAAAAGCAAAGCCAAGAATTAGCTACCGAAGGTGAAGGAGAGCTTCAATCCGAAGAAAAATATATAAAAGAACAAGCGCTTAACTCTTCTGTTCCCGATAAAGGAAGAAATTTACTCGGAAAGGAAAACATTACACCTAAAAATTAAATGCCTTTACTTCCTTTGAACCTATACCAAAGAGCGTTCAAATCCTGGATTTTTGCATATGAGAAAGCCCCCGGGATTAAGCGATGAAAAATTAGAACGCTCTTCGGTATAAAGCAAGTTGGTCTTCCAGAATGCTATTGGTGTGCAGTAGTCTTTTTTTGATTGTTTCACGGTTATGGGAAGACTTTATGTTGTCCCTTACCATTTCTTCTGTCCAGCTAGATTGTTTTTTAAGGTTTTGAAGAATGTCCTCTGAAGTGGTTTGCCTGGCAATCAATTGTATTGATTCAAGTAGTTTTAAAATGATTGTTATATTTTCTTTTGCATTATCACGAATTTCATTGAAAGATTCATCAAGAAATGATTTGAAATTTCTTTCATTGGTAATTATTAGAAGCTTTTCTTCTTCATAGTGGTGGGAAGATGTGAATTTTCTTGCTACCACTTGCACCAGAATCGCTGTAAGGTAATTTAAGCACATGACTGCTGTCGTAGTATCGTTAATGCCTGGGGAAAGTGCTTTCAATGCTATATCCACTAATTGCCTTATGCCAAAAGCAACATCCTCATCTATGGAACGAAAAGGACTAAAATAAAATGAGAAATGTATACTTTCAATCGTCTCTTGATCGCACATTATACCAGATGCAATGTAAGCCAATGGGGCGTTTTTAATAACAAATTCGCCAATTTTGTGTTCCATTCGAATAATTAAATCTTTGTTTTTTGCTAACCTTTTGAGCCTAGATAAATTTATACTTTGAATATAACCGTTTTCCTCTGCGAATAGGACTCTCCAGTTGAAATCATCAAATGTTTCATTATTCGGAAGATTAGTATGTTTTTCTATCAGATTACTCCTCATTTTTTCGGGATAAATGCGATCAATAGCTTTAAAGGTTTCATCAGCTACAGATTTTAAGATAATTGAAGCTTGCATTGAGGAGGCAATGTGATGAATGAAAAAAACAAGAATCCCGACCCCAACAAGTGCCAATAAAAAAGCAAAAAAAACAGCTAGACTCGGAACAAAAACTCCTTCTTCAGGGGAACGAATTGTACAAAGCACGACTAAACAATAAGAAAAAATACCCACGAATACACCAATTACTGTTTGTGTGAGCCGATCCCCCATAAAGTTTCTGAGAATACGTGAAGTGTATTGATTTGAGGCTAATGCCAAAGCGACTATAGTCATGGAAAAAGTAATACCAATAATTGTCATCATTGAACCTGCTATCGTAGATAACATGATTCGAGCTTCTGCAGAACCAGATCCAAATAATCGAAATTGCTGAAGAAGCTGGCCATCATCATCTATTTTTATGGCAATCAAGCCGATAGCCAGAATAATACTGAATATAACTATTATTGTTGGCAGAAACCAAAGAGTTGAAAAAAGATAATTCCAAAGTGTTTTAATCTTAATCATTTATTAGTCCTTTGGTTGTCTAGGTGGTTTTATTGATTGATTCCTTTAAATGCACTAATCGAAATACTATACCGAAGAGCGCTCTAATTTTGGTTTTTGGCAAAGAGAAAGCCCCCGGGATTAAGCGATCAAAAACAGCCCCATATTATATTGGGTCGTTTCATCGCTTAATCCCGGGGCTTTTTCAATGCTAAAAACCCAAAATTTGAACGCTCATCGGTATAATTTATTCTCTTTCTTCTTCTCGTTGGATTTCGAGAGAAAGTCGAGCTCCAAAAATCATAATTAACCAACTATAGTTTAGCCAGATTAGGAAAAGTGGTATAGCAGCGAAGCTTCCATAAATAACTCCATAACTGACAGCTTTAACTTGAAAAGTGATGTAAATCCATTGCCAGATAAAAAAAATTATTCCGGTAAAAACCGCAGCGATAAAAGCTGCTTTCCAGGAAACTTTTGTATTAGGTAAATAAATGTACATTAAACTTAGCACACCGATATTTAAGATATAAGTGCCGAACGATAAGGCAAAATTAATTAAAGGCCCTAAATAAGGGATGTTTTTAGAGATATCAGATGAAAAAGCAATTACACTACTTGGGCCAACTACCAACAGAGGAAAGATAATTATAATCGGAGTAAAATTCTTAATTTTTTGAAAAAAAGTACGTCCCTTGGTGCCCCAAATATCATCAAAGAAACTTTCCACGCTCCCAATCGTACTTAAAACCGTCCAAAAAAGTGTCAGAATACCTAGGCTTGCAATTAAATCCCCTTTAGTTGATTTTAAGGTAGTTTGAGAGAATTGAATCAATTTTTCTGCTATTTGTGGCTGACTGTAGAGGTAGGTTTTAATTTGCTCTGTTAAAATATCGGCAAACCCCATGGCTTGCGCAATTCCAAAAGCAATTGCAAATAACGGAACGATTGAGAGTAGTGTATAGAAAGTTAATGTAGAAGATTTGTCCAATCCTTTATCTTTTATAAAATTTCCTACAGCAGATGAAAATATTCTTAGCACCGCGTAAGAATTTCCATCACGGTTCCAAATATCTTTTTTGAAAAATTTTTGTGCTTTTTTAAAAATATTCATAAGATACCTCTTGAATAATCTCATAATTTAATTCTGAAAAAAAAACAAGCCAAAAAAGGTCTAAAGCTTTATACCGAAGAGCGTTCAAATTTTGGTTTTTGGCAAAGAGAAAGCTCCCGCGATTGAGCGATCAAAAACGACCCCATATTATAATATTGGGT
>JACDDG010000298.1 GCA_013817115.1 Parachlamydiaceae bacterium
GTACGTGCAGAGCATGGATATAGTCTCACAAGAGCTTGTAAAATCATCAACTATCCCAGATCCTTGTATTATTATGTTTCTATTAAGGATGATTCTGAAGTAATTGCAAAGCTTACGGAGTTGGCTAAGAAACAATCAGAGGGCCAAGACAAGTTTTACAGCCGGATCCGCAATGAAGGAAAAACATGGAATCATAAACGAGTATCAAGAGTATACAAAATGATGGGACTTAATAAACGAAAAAAAACAAGAAAGAGATTACCTGCCAGGGTAAAACAACCGCTGATAGTGCCAGAACAACCAAACGATACATGGTCGATGGATTTTATGCATGATACTTTAATGGGTGGAAGGAAGTTCAGAGTATTGAATATTATCGATGATTTTAATCGTGAGGCTCTCCGCACAGATCCCCACTATAGCATTGGAAGCAAGCTCGTAATTAAAACTCTTGACAGACTAGTTCTCGAACGTGGTAAACCAAAAGCTATAAGAGCTGATAATGGGCCTGAGTTTATTTCATTAGAGTTGTCAGAATGGTGTTTTCAAAGAGGTATTAAGTTGCTTTTCATTCAACCTGGAAGACCGATGCAAAATGGATTTATAGAGCGATTCAACCGTTCCTTTCGAGAGAATGTACTGGATGCAAATCTATTTGAAAGCATTCATCAAGCAAGAGAACTCAGTGATGAATTCCAGGAGGATTATAACTTTCATAGACCACATGAATCACTAGGAAACTTAAGTCCCATTAACTACAAATTGAAAAGCTGTGGGTAGGTTTTTTAAGGCATACAACACAAAGAATATGAAAAGTGCGCGAACAAAATTGCCGCGCACCTTCACTTCTTATTCTTCGTGGATCATCAGTATCCCTGGCAGGTTGCTCCTCAGCAGAGCCTGCTTTCGTTTGTTGATGAACGAAACAAAATTAAATTTGCAATTGTATATTTACAAGCTGTCCTAAAAAAGGGGAGGTTACAAAATGAATAATGCTCTGACTCGGGTATTCAATCTAATAGACAAAAGCAACTCATCCAACCTTAATAGAATACTAAAAGGCGAGATTTGGATATCACAAGATTTTGATTGGCATGAATACAAATAAGAAAGGGTTGTAAGTCCACTTTTTATGAATTAACATCACAAATAAGCAAGCTGCATAAATAAAAAAGCTCGAATATTAAACGCTCAAAACATAGTTGGTAAACAACAATGCACAGAAAATGGCACACGACTCAATAATTAATTATGGAACTCGTAAAAGAATTCAAATCAATAAAGTTCTATTGTCAAGATGCACAACCGATAGAGAAAGAACTACCAGCCCATATTGTTTTCCCTCCTCGTTGTATAAATCACACTCTACAATTTATTGATGGCGAAGAGCTAATTACCTTTCCTCTAACGCACTCGACCATTAAAAATGTTACATCTGTCAAATTAGAGAGTAATTTTTTTACTTATGAATTTTTAAAACACTCGAGCGAACAGCTTTTGTTTAAACTGCAAAACCATCCCTATGCAAAAGAAATTATCTGAGGCGTTCTGCAAAACCGGCCTGATCTTCCATTGTTCGGGGGTTTTATAGCGATAAAAGATAAAACCTATATCATTCTTTTTATAAAATGGGGCGATTCAGAATTTGAAGATGATCAGTATTATATTCATAAAGTTGCTGAAGTGAAAATATCTGCAGAAATAATGAAATTATTCTTAATTAAAGGCATTTCCCTTGCTTAGGAAACTGGGTCCAGAAGGGGTTATACTGAGAAATCACAGACTTCTTCTCTTTCCACTTTGTCTTGAAACGGCAAGCCGACAGTGCCGGCTTGAGCGGACCAAATCTTATTACCAGAGGGATATTCTCCGAATTGGATAAGCAATATAACGGACACCGAAACGAATATTGTTTATTCTTGGGAAGAATTTAAACTTAAATTTCCAGAACTAATAAAATAACAGAATGAAATCTATCATATTTCACTTGGAAGCGGCACTTAAGCAACTTGTTTCTACGAAAATAAAAAGGATCAACATATTGACAGTGTGCAATTCCTCGCGCAACATTTTTAAAATTAGGGGTTCTTGTGAGAATAGCTCAGTCTCCCCGTCGGACGTAGAGTGGCTAAAGTACTCTGCGCCAAGGATCGATTTTGATGGAATTAATAGCAAAGCTCTGCTTCAAATTATACAGGAAATAAGAAAGCATTTATAACCATCGGAGCGTAGAGCCTTCGCTCTCGTCAGCTTACTGAATAGTAGCTGGCTGACGAGATGATCGAAGGCTCAGCTTGCCGCAGAACAAAGTTCCGGTAAATTTTATGAAGCCCTTGATTTTTGGTACTTTTCATCAAGGAAAAGTACGGAGAGAAAAAAAACTTTTTTCCAACGTCTTGCTTTCTGGTCATTTTGACCTATACTGAGGGCGACGAAGTATCGGTTTAAATTGTCGACGTACTTACAACAGCTTATCGAACTATCAAGTTGCTTCACCAACGCGTTACAAAGCCTGCCTCTACATTTTTCGCCGGATGAAAGTACGGCAAGAAAATTAATCCGTTATTGATGATGACATCAACCGGATGACAAGTCTATTTAGTCTGAAACCAGCTGATGTAAGTTCCGGATTAGTCAAATTAATAAACGATAATCCTGCAGCGACAAAAGATCTGCTTCCCGTCACTGCAGAACAGGCGAAGATCTGGAGTAACACTGAGAAACTGGAACCACTTAAAAGAATCGAGCTTCAGAACAAATTATACACTGATGTTTCTTTCAGGCAGAAATGTTTAAATGATCCGGAAGAGGTGTTGAGGTGGGGGGGATATCGATTCTTAATTGGGTGGAAGAAAGGTTGGTCTAGCTCGAAAGTTTTTAGTATTCCACATTTAGATAGACCAAATCCTGCAACTTACTTAGATGATAATTATATTTTAAAACATTTAGAAAAATTCGAGGGAGGAGTAACTAAAATCACCCCATCTGAGCCATTCGGTAATATAGGTCCGCCAAGTGGTACATTCGTGTTACCAAAGAAATTCGCTGATGAACTAATAGAAAAATCACAAGGTAAAGTTGAAGAACTAGAAAAATTACTAGGTTTGACACCTGGTTACTTAGGAAAAAAGCCTTATCGAATTGATGTTGCCTCGCCATCAGGTTTAAGGGTTCCTAATGGAAATGAGTTAGGAGCAAACGAATTCTGGCTTCCAGGCGGTTTCACTTCAGGAGGTGTTCCAGAAGCTACCGTGAATCAGATCGTAGAAGGTTCCTATATTAAATCTATCATATTTTAACTACAAATGGAAAAGAAAATATTAATTGATTATGGTTGGTGTCAAATAACTTTCGAAGACCAGAAATACTTCATAACATTTGATGAGGGTGCAGCGGTTGTAAATATGAAAAAATATGAAATATCAGAATTACAGATGAAAATAGCTATTGGGTCAGAAACAAATGCGGAGAAAATAGCTTTTATTCTTCAAAAGAAAGTTTGAAACTCTAGAACGCTTTATCGTGGCAGGGCTATTCGTAATTTAGACAAATCAATTTAAATTTAAATAAAGCTATATCACTGCAACGCTCCTGCAGCAGCAGATGGGGAACATTAATTTTCCCGCAGACCTCATCGCAGGATCCTGTAAATACAGTAGTCAATCAGGTGTAGTGGAAGACATTTTAAATGTTTCGAGTTTGTTATTGACACCTGTCGGACTGGATCTTATTCCTGATGCGCTTGCAGTGTGCTGATATGCAGCCAATGACCGAACATTGGATGCATTTTACGCTTCCCTTAGTTTTGTAACGCCAGGCGCGTCCTGCGGACTGCAAAAGATTTTAAGCAGTGGAAAAGAAATAATTGAAAATGCGAACCGG
>JACDDG010000299.1:0-1142 GCA_013817115.1 Parachlamydiaceae bacterium
CATTTTCGATCGTTTAATCGCGGGAGCTTTCTTTGCCAAAAAACCAAAATTTGAACGCTCTTCGGTATAATCTAACTAGAATCTAAATTTTGTCTTTGATACTTTTTATCCAAAATCGACCATCGACAGGAAGGTGGTCAGAAGAAGCACTCTGAGCATCTAATGTAACAAACCCTCTTCTAATTTCCACTTTGCACTTAAGTTCCCCATTCGGATTCAGCATTTTTGATTTTTTAGGCGTAACTATATAATCCAAACGAGCTGGACTTGTCGCCTGACTCGAATGCCACTTGTCTGTTCCCCACTTATTCTCTTCAAGAATAACTTCGGTTAATAAATTAGCTGTTTTTGACGCATCAACCCAACCTTCTACCTTACAAATCATTTCCAGAATATATCCTTTATTCGCAAAAGGACCTCGTTGCCATGAACCAACAGGTTCCGGCAAATGCTTTTCCTGCAATAAGGCATTATCTGAATCTAAATAAGTAGTCGAAGTGTCACACTTTCTTTTACCTGTAATTGCACTGTGATCTTCTAAGAAATAGTCATGAAAATACTTGCTAAAACGTTCTAAAACAGGTTTTTCGAACAATTCCATGCTATCTTCACCCCATTCAGTCACCCGGGATGTATTGAAGTCGCCAACTAAAATTTGAAACGCATGAGGATTTTTTTCCAAATCCTTTTTCATTAAAGCTTTAATTTGTTTTAGCTGCATAAATCGTATTTCTGAGCGGTATTTACCAAGAAGAGGTTGTGCGTGAACTCCGTACAGCAGTAGCTCACCAATCTTGGCTGTCAATCGTACCTTAATGATGCCCCGAGGAACTATTTTTTCCATTCCAAGCATATGCTCAAGACGCTCGAATTCAATCTCTTTAATGGCATATTTACTTGCTACCATGACTCCGCTGCTCCAGCCGCTAATTTGCGGGGCAACACTGTGAATAATATAGGGGTATACGCTTCTAATTTTTTCACATAGTTGATGTACAGCATCTTCATGAAAGGCTTCTTGGAAGAAGATGATATCAGGTTGGTAAGAGTCCTGCAAAATACTATGAGCGATTTCATTTGCGCGTTCTACAGGATCCCGTAGATCATTAACAATATTGAGAAAATTAGATACAAGCCCCAAG
>JACDDG010000299.1:1152-3882 GCA_013817115.1 Parachlamydiaceae bacterium
GTTGTTTTTTTGCCAAAGTGAGATCTTCGGTTGATTTTTCAACCGCTGAAGGGGTGTAGAGAAGACCCAATACTGGTCGTTTTTTGTGTTCAATGCTACGTAAAGAAAATGCAAAGCATCCCAAAGCTACAGTGTACACTAATAATGTCAGATCTCGGGGGGCTAGGAATAGCACGGAAAGACAGGCCACTCTGATGGCTAGGCCATTTAAAAATGAGTCTTTATTTTTTCCGGGAAGAGGTTCAATCAGATGACTTACCAGTCTCAGGCTCAGACAGAAGGGGATAAAAATACATTCGGTAATTTTGTGAAGTCTTTCATGATTAATAGTCGTATGTGTGCGATAGTCTACATAATCCTTGAAATCGATGAGATCTGTGGAAATTGATATGCGATGACGGGGGTCGTAGGTCGACGAGGCGCTTGGAATGGCCATGGTCCTCCAGAGTTAATACACGAAGCTCACGGCTTTGCTTAAATCTCAGATATGACAGAAATATTTTTTGGAGGCAATTAGAATTTTACAATGTACTAATTATCACCTTAGAATTGCTTTCAAAATAGGCTTTAATTTTATTGACGGCTTCATCAACCGTTTGATTATTCCAGCCTTAATTTTTCTTCCTATGAATTTATTTACCGTAATAATTTCACTCCAATCATTAGATTTTCATTTGAAGGAATATATTCGATCATTGTTTGCTCCGGTGAGCCAAATTGATCGAGAAGTTGTAGAGGTTTAAAACCCTTAGGAATTGAAACACTCAAAGTATACAGAGGTTTACCTGACACGTCTAAAGGAAGTAGAAAAGTTGTTTGATAATCTGCCGTAATATTCTTATCGATTGAAATTTTAACATCTTCTCCAATCAGGGTAAAACTAGCAAAGAGAGTGAGGGTTAGGTAATAAGATACATATAACATCCTTTTAGGTTAGCTTTTTTGAATTTAGCTCTCATATTAATATTGCAACCTTCACTGCCTTGCCTTTTTACCCCAAGAAGTTTTGCAGAAGATTGGGAGAGATCATTTTCACGTATAAGTTTAATATGATACGGTAAAAAGCCGCTGCCAGCCTTTGCAACGCATGGAAATGGAATTAAAATTTTAATTCAATCCTTTTTTTGAAAAGTTGTGCAGCTTAAAATAGAGCCAGAAATTTTTGTAGACCACAACAAGGCTCTGCAGTGCCTGTCGAGGTGATAAGTCCATTTTGCTACGGCTTTTTCTAAATTAGAGAAAACATTTATCAATTTAAAAAAAAACCATTCGGCTCACCATCTTCGAAGTGATCCATTATTTGTTTGCTTAATGTGGATCTAGCGATGTAAAAAAATATTTTAAAAAATATCTTGTTTCAAAATTGGATTTCCATCATCTATTTGTTTAAACCGAAAATAATGAAGGGAGTGTCTTTATGAAAAAACTCGTTTTTATATGTGGTGTTTTTTTTGCAACTCAAGCTTTCGCTTTTGATGGTGCTAACTCACAAAATAATTCAGATCATTTTACTTTAACAGATGTTAAAGCAAAATGTCAAAATAGCTGTGGCTGTAATCCTGCTCCAGCTCCAGCTCCAGAATGCTGTAACCAATGTTCTCCAAGCCCAGTTTGCCCCCAAGGACCCAAAGGTTCCAAGGGTGAGCATGGCCGCAGAGGAGAACGAGGTAAAATTGGTCCCAAAGGTAAAAGTGGCCCTACAGGCCCTACAGGTCCAACTGGGGCAACAGGTCCCACAGGTGCAACAGGCCCTACTGGTGCAACAGGTGCAACAGGTCTAACTGGGGCAACAGGTCCCACAGGTGCAACAGGCCTTACTGGTGCAACAGGTGCAACAGGTCTAACTGGGGCAACAGGCGCAACAGGCGCAACAGGCGCAACAGGCGCAACAGGCGTAAATATTGTTGGCGCTTATACTACATTGTTTAATACTGGTTCATATATAATTCCCGGCTCAGATGAAATTGGACGTGGAATTGTTGAATTTGAAAACACTTTTATAACATTTGCAGATTCTGGTGCTTTTGTATTTGAGCAAGCTGATACGGGTAATCCTGGTAACTTTACCGGTATTCGGGTGCCTGTTGAGGGGGATTATTCAATTGATTTTATCTTAGTTGGAAGTTATATCAATGAATCACCGCCAGTATTTGGATTAGCGCTTAATGGTGTTGTAATACCAAGCGTCAACCCGGGTACTACTGCTAGAGTTGATAACACCGTGACAACGTTTAATGGGAGCAATTTCTCTCCAGGAACAACGGATCAATCATTTTTTGAAGGTTCATGGATTTTACATTTAGCTCCTACAGATGTTTTGAGGGTCATTCTTTTATATCCATTCGACTATCTTCAATCAACTAATGATGCTTTTAGTATTGGAAACTCATCATCTATAAGAGTTGCATTACTTCGAGCAGGAGCAGGTACTAATCCGCCTAATCCTCCAGTAGTTGATTAATCAACACTTGAAAAAATTGTTATCTTCATATATTCATATTGTCATTTTCTTAGGAAATGGCAATATGGATATTTCATTACAATTTGAATGAGAAACCTCTTCGATATGAAAGGCCAAAAAAGGGGGAATGAAAGCAAATATCTTTAAACCAAAGTAAAATATAAGATATACACTTAACGTCTGATAATACATATTATGTTGCATTGGCAGGTTCGAAGGGCATAAAACATACTACAGTCAATTAATGGATGTTGAAACATTTAAATTAG
>JACDDG010000300.1 GCA_013817115.1 Parachlamydiaceae bacterium
GTGGAAAAGTATTGTCCATGAAGATTCAATGGCAGGAATAACAGATATGATTTTGGTTCTTCCATTATTGACAGTCACTCTTACCGATGAATTAATAATAAATGCCCTAGAAGCCACATCGGTGCAAAAAATTAAGGACTGGAAGGAAAAGACACTTGGTACGACGATGTATGCAAAAAGACGTCGAATTCTTCATCCTAAAAAAAATGGAAAAAAGGGCAGAAAATCGGGGGAAAAAACACTAAGAAAACTCAAAAGAGCTGCCTAGTTTTCTTCAGACTTGTCACCCTAACCCGGGGTTGGGGTCGTGACAAAACGTGCGCCCCGTTAGGGGCGCCAGAAAGCCACCAAAGTGCGTAGCCACAGCTGTAAGCTTTTCACACGTTGCTTGGTGTGAGTACGGCAGAGCCTTAGCTGTGGGCTACAAAAAAATTTCCAGGCTATGTTTTAAAATACATAACTTTTCAAAAAAAAATTAAGTGAAAAGTATGATCAAAATGATGAGCTACATTTTTGCGACGTTGTACTCTTTCAAGCATCTCAATCGTGGCTCGGTTTTTTGGGGGATACGATTCAAGCATTAGTATGATGTTACTTTACGACCCTTAACAGCAAATCTTTTTATAAAAAAGCCTCTGGAACAAATGGTAACGAAGAAAAAATTACAATTTTACATTTAATTACCTTTATACAGAAAAGCGTTCAAATTTTGGATTTTTAGCTTTGAGAAAGCTTCATGATTAAGCGATCAAAAATCCCCATAATATAATATGGGGACGTTTTTGATCGCTTAATCGCGGGAGCTTTCTCTATGACAAAAATCAAAATGGAACGCTCTTCGGTATAGTCCATGAAACATCGTAGCACAAATAAGCTAAAATAAATTGCCAATAAGAGCGTTTTATTTTACAACACTCTTTAAATTAATTGTTTTATGCTCCAAGCTATATAGACATAGGTGTTGGTCCTGAAGCAAAAAATTGAAATCTTTTAAAACATTATTATTAGGTCAGAAAATGACATTAAAGAACTCCTCGTTGCCGTTATCTATTCCCTCTGATCTTGTTACAGCTATTGGGTTGGCCTATGAACCTAAAGGTTTACTATGTAAGAACTTTGTGAAAGAAGAGGAAAGCCAAGATTACAGCGCCTATGTTTTTGAAATGAATCATTTGCGAATCAAATACCGCACGGGGAAGATTACTCCAACAAAAATTGGCCAGTTTGTAACCTTGTGGAAGCGTATTGGTGATGGAGATATTTTGCCACACGATCTGTCTGACCCTATTGACTTATTCATTGTAAGTGTTAGGGATGGAGAACACTTTGGTCAGTTTGTTTTTCCTAAACATATTTTGTTTGAAAAAGGAGTCGTCTCAAAAGATGGCAAAGGTGGAAAGCGAGCCATACGCATTTACCCGCCTTGGGATACAACTGAGAGCCGTCAGGCTAAAGCGCAATCGCACTTCTTCAGGATCAACGCCGTGTAGTGTTCCATTGTCTTTGCCTGAGCGATTGGGAACTGATGTCCATGGAGTGCTTGAAAAATGTTAACTACCCTTGCCGCAATAGCCTCTAACACTACAATTTCGCCATGTTTTTGATCACCTGAAAAATCGTAATGAATAAATTTTACGAGACGCAAACGGTCGATATCAACGGGGCATTCAGGTTTCCAAGTTCCCATCTCAGTCATCTGAGTTTTTAGGGAAATTGGCAAGCATAATATTTCAAAATCTGGACTGGTAGAAGCACTTAAAGAAGTAGCTAAAATGCATGTCATCATCGTAAAAAAACTCCGCATAAATATATTCCTGAAAAAAAAGTTTTAGTCAGCGTGATAAAAACACACCATACATTCAGCAAAAACCATTTGAAACATTGTTTCATGATGGTTTATAACATATATCTATCTTTTCAGCCAGCTAAATGCATAGGATTAGCGAAAAATGTTAGCTAGCATATTCGTGAGGATTGTTATACACCCCCCAAGCACGCTCTTTTTGGGACCCATCGAGCCATTGCTTCCAAGCAGAAATCGGGTTACCAATGCTACCGGTGTAATCAATTTGCCAAAAATCAAACTGCCCCGTTCCCGGATTTACTAAAAAACCAAATTCATCTTGCACCCAGTTAGTATCGGCCACAATGACCGGTGCCGGCATGGCGTAGCCCAACGATTTGCACACTTGGCTAACATGCAAATGGTAGTCATATGGAGTAGCAGTGTCCGCATAGAGCAAGCATAAGAACGCCTTCACCATATCTCTAAGAGCCTGAGAACTAATAATGGGATCCGGAAGCATTGAGACGGGAATTTCTTCCAATAAGGTTTCCAGCTTCATCTGAAAGCTTGGACCAATATTAGGCAACTTTTTAAAAATTTTACGAATGATGTCCTTAAATTCGCTTCCTGGAATCAGTGGAAGTAATGAATATAAAAGACCATCAATTTCATCAGCGGAAAGAATTCTTCCAAATGCTAAACCTCGTTCTTTCTCCATCACATGCACAAGGTGGCTGCGAAATTCTTGTGGAGTCACACCCAGAGGAATGTAGGAAAAAACTTGTTTAAAATAGTAACGGTAATTAATTGAAACTTTTAGAGATATTTTCTCAATTAAAAATTGAGCCATCTCTTGATTCAAATTAATTTGATCGATGATTTTTTCAGCAGGTATGATGATGGTGTCTCTGATATGGGTGTAAGTAAATGCAGTATTTTTCCACAATTGTTTAAAATGACTTACGCCTGGCTTTAAAAGGAAAGCATGCGTCGGAGAATGCATTATTAAGGCTTTTTTAGATTCTTTATCAAATTCTTCTAAAACTTTTGGCGACAATTGCTTAATCGTATCGACCAGAAAAACCAGCAGTTCAGTAGGATTTTCTACCCAACGAGAGGTTTCTGTTGGGGCTTGTTCCCGCTTCCAATAGCAGCTGACTAATGATCCCATCGTGCCACCTGAAGTGTAAGCCCAGGGCTTTTTGTCGATTCGATCTAAATTCAAAAGAGGATCTTTAATTGGTGCTACATGATGTGCTCTTGCCATGCGATGAAAAGCTGTTTCAAGAAATTCAGGTGTGCGGATTTGCATGACGATAGCTGTAGTTATATCGCTGACATCTCTCTCGAGGCCACCGATATCCGGATGATTGCTAACCTCTGATTCTGTAGCTACAAAAAAGGAAGCTAAAGCTTCTATAAATTCTGACGGAGATTGGATCCGATTCCACTGAGCAGTATTTGCACGTCCATATTTAAATAATAAACGAAAGCCCGCAGGACTATCGTCATAAGGACCTACGGAAATTTCATGCATATCCGCATCGTAGACCTCTTGAAAGTAGGATGGAAAGAGATCGGAATATAAATCTACAAGTTGATCTAAAAGGGATGAATAACGTTTCGCTTTATATTGATAAGCATTAAAACGCTCCTCGATCTGCTCAAACGCATAACGGCGCGTGCGATACTCGCTTTTTATCCATTCTGCATCTTTTTCACTGCTTGCAGTTCTCAAACGGGTTTCCAGGTATCGAAGATGGGTCAAAGCTTGCTCATGTTCAATTTTCACCTCTTCAAACATGCGTTTTGTCTGCTCGAGCTTATCTTGCAAAATCGTATAGATGACATAGCCGATGCCACCGTACTCTTGCGGGCCAAGTCCAAGACTTGAATACAAATTCCATCTAGCGAAATTCGTCTTTGTTTCGGCAAAGGAAGCGACGGTGAATTCCCAACTCTTCAGAAGAGCATTATCCGCCATGGTTTTAAAAGCTATGCAGGCGGCGTCGAACTTATCATTAAAAATTGCAAGGGAACTTGCCTTTGGATTAATGCCTGAAGCAGCGA
>JACDDG010000301.1 GCA_013817115.1 Parachlamydiaceae bacterium
CTGTACGGACGCTAGAGTTTAGACGCATAAAATTTGTGGACAAAATTTGCCATCCGATTCTAAGCACTTTTTCACCTTAATTCTACACCCTACCCTTCTGGGCTGTCATTTTATAGCCCTCCCTGGACTATTCTTCCCTGAACTATTTATACTTAAAACGTCATAGCCAAAGTACCACCAAACTGGTAGGTGTTGTTGTAGCGACGTGAAGCTAATGAATTTTGCTTTAAGACTCTCCATTGCCACCACACTTTCGCGTCTAATTTATTTGTGATTAGCGGGAGATCAAAGCCGACTCTGAAGCGATTTTCAAATAATCCGCCAACAAGCCCGTGAGGATTCGTTTTTTTGAAATATGTGTTAGCTCTAAGGAAAATTTCGTTCGAAATATAGGCTGTAATACCATAACATGAGAAGCCTGCTGGTGTGGTAAGGATTATACGGTATCTGCAATCACCATAATTTTTGTAATGGTCGTTGTTGTGGTGTATGTATTGACCTCGTAGCCTTTGTTCAAAACTCCAGCCTTGATATCCCAGAATTAAATGCATTTCTAGCTCAGGTCGAGTGATCCAAACCCACTTAAATCGATCTTTAGTATTTCTCTTAATTTGTGATATCTGCGCGACTCCTCCGCCAATAAAAAAGTTCTTAAAAATTCCATCGTGACAGAATAATGACTGTTTAATTTTTCCAGTTATATTGTATAGAAATGTGAAATCATATTGTTGATACCAATAAAGAGTGTAATCTGAGCCCCAACGTTGCTCAGTATGGAAAAGAAATAACCACTCAGGGCTCAGTGCTTTTTTGACGTCAACAATTGCCCAAAATCCACGGTCGTTGTTTGAATTTAGTTTTAATTCTCTTTTGCCAGGGGCGTATGGGTGATCTGTGTCAGGTGGAAATGCGAAAGAATTGTCGGTGATTGGGGGAGTTGTGGGAGTTGTTTGTGCTAGTGTAGAAGTTTCTGCTTCAGCAGAAGCAAACAAAAACAAACTTGAAAGCAGCAGTGCAGTGTAATTTGGTTTAGATAGAGTCATACAAGGATCCTTATGTTTAATTGTGAGCCTCTATGGCTCATGAACTGATTTAAGATAAGGGTAATTAAAAATTAAATCAATAAAATTTTATAAAAAGGTTCTGAAGGTTATCAGAAGTACTTATGATCCCACCAACCTAGAACTGAAAACAGAGTAGGACTTAACTTTATTCTCCAAATACGGCTTTCTTCATATTCTCTGGGATTAATGTAGCTTATTTTTTTTGTGTTCTTTGCAAGAAGAGCGTCATTGACAATAGGTATTAGCAATGATAAACTAGCTAAAGCCGAATGCGTATTATACCGAAGAGCGTTCAAATTTTGGATTTTTGACTTTGAGAATGCCCCGGGATTAAGCGGTCGAAAATGACCCAATATTATAATATGGGGTCATTTTCGATCACTTAATTGCGGGAGCTTTCTCTTTGCAAAAACCAAAATTTGAACGCTCTTCGGTATATAAGAAAAATTTGTTCCTACCTAAAGTATTTTATGATTTATCCCCACGTCCCTGTTTTGGCATCTGAAGTTGTTCATTATTTTTCCGAATGTCAGTGTCGCTATGTTGTTGACGGAACCCTTGGTGCTGGTGGACATGCCGAATTACTTTTGCAAGCTCATCCTGAAATTGAATTATTCATTGGAATCGACCAAGATCCTACTGCTTTAGCTATTGCCACTGAACGACTAGCACCATGGAAAGAAAAGCTATGCTTACTTCGTGGCAATTTTAGTCAGTTAGAAAGTCATTTAAAGGCTGTCGGAGTAGATAAGGTTCAAGCAATTTTGTTAGATTTGGGGGTTTCTTCTATGCAACTCGATCAAGCTGAAAAAGGCTTTAGTTTTATGCGTGAGGGTCCTTTAGACATGCGCATGGATCCAGAGGGACCAGTAAATGCTTTCGAAGTCGTAAATAGCTACAGTGAAACTGAGTTAGGGCGCATCTTCAAGCTTTATGCTGAAGAAAAGCAATGGAGAGCAATCGCAAAATTACTTGTCCAAGAGCGTGAAAAAGCAGAAATAAAGACTACAACTCAATTATCTGAAGTGCTGATGCCTCTACTTGGGTGGAAGAGATCGCGCGGAATAAATCCTATGACTCTGGTCTTTCAAGGCTTGAGAATTTATGTTAATCGCGAGCTGGAAGTTTTGGAAAATGTGTTACCAAAAGTAATAGATCACTTGACTCCTGGGGGTCGAGCTGGAATTATTTCCTTTCATAGTGGAGAAGATCGCATCGTGAAAAAAGCTCTTCAACACGCTGCCAGCGACAAGCACGATACAGAAGGGAATGGACGCGGATTGTTTCTTGATAAAACTCCTACAGTTCGTATAGTGACAAGAAAAGCAGTTTCTGCAACTGAAGAAGAAATAAATTTAAACCCCCGCAGCCGCAGCGCCAAATTGCGCGTCATGGAAAAAATATAAGAATGACTTCGCTATCACTTGGAATTTCTATTCGGATTTTATTTTGCATTGCTATAGCTGTTGGATTTGTTTATGGCTACATTGAAAAGCAAAACGAGTTGACGGAAGTGCGTCTATTGATTCCAGCTATCACTAAAGAGTTGAAAGGACTTCGTGAAAGCAATGTTAGGCTGCAATTCGCCATAAACAAATTTGAAAATCCAGCTAATTTGTTGGAGTTGGCAAAAAAGCCAGAACTAAGTTACCTGAATTTTCCTAATGCATCCGATGTGTCTGTTATTCATAAAAACAGTGATAAGTAAAAAAAATTACGCTGATGATCCAAACCAGCATTTCAGAGCGAGTGACTTATTTTTTTTCTGAAAGTTTTAAAAATTCGTCCAGGGTTGTGTTAAGGACAAGAATATTTACGCAGGGCTCTCCAATAAAACCAAAACGTCTTTTTAGGACCGTTTGATCAATAATGTGTTTGAGGTCTTCGTTTTTTAATCCTCTGGCTTTAGCTACGCGCTCCATTTGAAAATAAGCAGTTACAAGAGAAACATGCGGGTCTAGTCCGCTACCTGATGCAAACAATAGTTCAGAAGGAATCTTATCTTTTTCAACATTGTGAGATTTAGCTATTTGTTCGCGTCTTTCATTAACAGCTTTTTTTAGCTTTGCACTTGTAGGCCCAAAGTTACTTCCTCCAGAAGGAAGGGGGTTGTAGTCTTTCGCCGAAGGGCGTCCCAGAAAATATTTATCACTTTCAAATTTTTGTGCAATCAATTTCGCCCCTACAATTTTGTTTTGGGATATGAGAAAGCCGCCATCTGCTTTTTGTTTCATAGTTACTTGGGCGATCAATGTTATGAATAATGGGTAAATTATTCCTGTAAGTAGTGTCATCCAAGCAAATATTCGTAGACTTTTCAAAAACTTGTTCATTAATCTTCTCCGAGCGATTCCACTGTTTCAGTAGCCAATTTAAAATTAAATATGATTTTATCGAATTGATTTTCGGGAATTCCGTTGTTATGAAAGATTTGCTGTATAATTGGGAAACGATCTCTTATTGTGGTGACTTTTTTTTTCAGTTTGTTTAGACAGTCAGAATTTTGTTTTAGATTTTTTCGCTCTAATTGCTTACTAAGTTCTACGGCCATATCGTCGTATGTGGACTTTAGAAGATCGATAACGTACTTATTGTTTTCATGAATTTTTTTTATTCTATCAGTAAAGCGATACTTGTCGTACCACCATTGATAACCGGTGTTTTCAGAAATCTTAAAAGAACCTGCGATTCCAGATCTCATGGAAGATCCAAATAAAGAGCCGAAGAGTGAACTGTAGAAAGAACCAATTGCCTCGATGACTCCAGGTCTTATCAATATAAGCG
>JACDDG010000009.1 GCA_013817115.1 Parachlamydiaceae bacterium
GATCGGAAGTGACCCAATATTTGAAATATGGGGCCACTTCCGATCGTTCAACCCCGGGGCTTTGGCGCGCAAAAAACCTCACTTTGTGACCGCGCGCAGTATAACGTTCAAAACAAGATGTTCGCGTATAAGCTCCATATCTTGAATACCTCCAGGTCCGCCGTGCACATCCACCACAGAATTAAAAGTATAGTCTGGCAAGAACGGATGAAACAAGCCAAAAGAACAATTTAACTTTTTCAGTGCCATTTTATTTTTTAAATGTTACTAACAGGAATACTCATTTTGCAAAAAAAAAATTCAAAGTTGGATGAAGTCATGAATATGTTATCTCCCAGATTTTACGCCGCATTGTTTGTTTTAGCTCTCGGTCCTTTGATAGCTACTGCAGCAGAAGATAACAACTCCACAAAAAATTCTTTCGAAAAATTAATTCAAGGAAATCAACGCTATGTCAATTCAACTACTGTTTGCCATGACGATTGGATAGCAAAGCGCGTTGCTCAAGTAGAAGGCCAAACCCCTTTTGCTGTAATTGTAACTTGCTCTGATTCTCGCGTACCCCCAGAAATCATCTTTGACCAAGCCTTGGGTGCTCTTTTTGTCGTACGAGTAGCCGGAAATGTGATCGATGATATTGCTCTGGGAAGTATTGAATACGGAGTTGATATCCTCAAAGCAAATATCATACTTGTTCTCGGCCACGCAAACTGCGGCGCTGTACAAGCCGCTTTAAAGGGGATGAAATTCGATAATCACATTCAAGATGTTTTGGCAGCAATCCAGCCCGCGGTTAATGCTACTAAAGGGCAGTCCGGAGATCTTCTCGAAAAAACCATTAGAGCAAACGTAATGCTTGTAGAAGAAAAGCTAAAGACATCTAAGCCTGTTCTGGCTAATTTAATTGAAAAAGGATCTTTGCGCATTATCGGTGCTTATTACGACCTAGCATCAGGTAAAGTCGACTATCGCGAAAAACCTTAACCTTTCCTAAATCTTTTAAATGATGGTGATTTATACCGAAGAGCGTTCCAATTTTGGTTTTTGGCAAAAAGAAAGCTCCCACGATTAGGCGATCAAAAACGGGCCCCATATTATAATATTAGGTTGTTTTTGATCGCTTAATCCCGGGGCTTTCTCAATGCCAAAATCCAAAATTAAAATGCTCTTCGGTATAAAGTATCCCCCAATAAAACTAAAACATGCTGCGATTTAATTTTTACTTTTTTTGGCGCTCACACGCGCCTACCGTACTTAAAAATTTTAATATGACTTGCTAAATATAGCATCTAAGGTTGCAGGTCTTCCGGTCAGAATACATGTTCCTTGAGTATGATTTTGCTCAAGAGGCAAGCAACGAATAGTGACTTTAAGTGGATCTAGCAGTTTCTCGGTTTCAGGATCCCCGCACCATTTTGCTTTCACGAAACCTCCATGTATTTCCGGCTTATCTTGATTTTTTGGCGTAAAAAAGACTTCCATTTCTTTCAGTGTTTTGATTTCGCAATGCAGATTGTTATCTCTAAAAGTACGCGCTGTTTCGAATAAGCCCTGTTGAATTTCTTCTAGCATAACTCCTGTTTTTTCTTGTAGAGAACTTACATCAACTTTTGCTTTTTCTTTATGCGGACGATCCCGACGGCAGATCATGACTGATTGACTTTCAAGATCACGTGGTCCTACTTCGATACGTAGAGGGATGCCCTTCTTAATCCATTCCCAGTTTTTTTCACCTCCACGACGTTGCCGCTTATCCACAACAACTGTAAGAGGCTTCCCATGGAAACTACATTGTCTAAGTTTATCTGCGACCTCTTCCGCATAGGCATATACAGCAGCCTCAAGTTCAGGCTTTGGAACAACAGGTAATATCACTATTTGTTTATGGGCAATACGTGGAGGAAGTTTTAACCCATCATCATCGGAATGACACATAACCATCGCACCAATCATGCGTGTTGAAACCCCCCATGAGGTAGTATAAGCAAATTCCACATTACCCTCTTGATTAGAAAAAGTAATGTCCGAACCTTTTGCAAAATTCTGGCCTAGATAATGAGATGTCCCCATTTGTACAGCTTTGCAATCCTGCATCATCGCTTCCAAAGTATACGTCGATACAGCACCTGGAAAACGCTCTCCGGCTGACTTTTCACCAACAATAACTGGGATCGCCAATACTTCTTCCATAAATTGACGATAGACTTCATGCATTTTTAGTGCTTCTTCGACAGCTTCCGGTTCTGATGCATGGGCTGTGTGACCTTCTTGCCAGAGAAATTCTGTTGTTCGCAAGAAAAGGCGTGGGCGCATTTCCCAGCGCACAACGTTAGCCCACTGATTTATCAATAGGGGCAAATCGCGATAGGACTCTACCCAGCGAGAAAATGACTCGCCGATGATCGTTTCAGAAGTTGGGCGCACGATCAAAGGCTCTTCCAACTCCCCCGCCGGAATAAGTTTTCCATCTTTAAATTCAAGACGATGATGCGTTACTACAGCGCACTCCTTGGCAAAGCCATCGACATGCTTAGCTTCTTTTTCAAAAAAGCTAAGAGGGATAAAGAGAGGGAAATAAGCATTTTCGTGCCCTGTGTCTTTAATGCGCTTGTCGAGTTGTTGTTGAATATTTTCCCATATTCCATATCCCCAAGGCTTAATGACCATACAACCACGCACAGGAGCATTCTCTGCCATATCTGCAGCTTTAACAACTTGCTGGTACCATTCAGGATAATCTTCTTGGCGGCTTGGAGAAATTGCATTTTGTTCTTTAGGGTTGGACATGGGTATTACCTTTGATCTTTTGTTGAATCTGTTACTCCGAAGAGCGTTCCAATTTTCGGTTTTTGGCAAAGAGAAAGCTCCCGCGATTAAGCGATCAAAAACGGGCCCATATTATAATATTGGGTCGTTTTTTATCGCTTAATCCCGGGGCTTTCTCAAAGCCAAAATACCCTAAATTTGAACGCTCTTCGGTATAAACCACTATATTAATGCAAGTTGCTAGTTGCACACAATCATAAAAAAGTCGAAGACAGAGACAACATACGCTGCAGGGACAGCAGTCTCAGACCACATGATCCCTATGCGTGGCGCAGGATTCCAAATGATACCAATCTGCCGCGCTCAGCTCCTCGGCTATAGCTTAGGCTATTACCTCGTCGCTGATCGCAGCATCCTGGTATCATTTGAAATCCTTCGCCTACGCATAGGGATCATGTGGTCTGAGTCTGAAATTACACTTGACAAGGACACGTGGATATAGTAATTGTAATTAACCAATCAAAGGACCAAACATATGTCAGACTCAAAAGAAATTCATAAACACTTAGGGGATGAAGCCGAATCACTTCTAACTCACACTTGCAAAACTATTCCCAAAGAACTTCTTACGTTACCAAGCAAAAATTGGATTGATCAGGCTCTTCTGCTTAGTGATCGACCGACAGCTGTTTTACGCAATCTAGCGTCCTTGTTTAACCATGGCCGTCTTGCACAAACCGGCTACGTATCAATTCTACCGGTTGATCAGGGTATCGAACATTCAGCCGGAGCTTCCTTTGCTCAGAACCCACTTTTTTTTGATCCTGATAACATTGTTAAATTAGCTATAGAAGGTGGTTGCAGCGGAGTCGCATCGACTCTTGGGATTTTGGGCAGTGTTGCCAGGAAATATGCTCATAAGATCCCGTTGATCCTTAAAATCAACCATAACGAATTTTTGTCATACCCTAATACTTATGACCAAATTCTTTTTGCTAATGTAAAACAAGCTGCCGACATGGGAGCCATCGCTGTTGGAGCAACGATCTATTTTGGCTCGCCCGAAAGCCATCGCCAAATTACTGAAATTTCGCATGCTTTTCAGTTGGCTCACGAGATGGGGTTAGCTACTATATTATGGTGTTATCTGCGAAATTCTGCCTTTAAAGTAGACGGAGTCGATTATCACGAAAGTGCGGATTTGACAGGTCAAGCCAATTATTTAGGAGCAAGTATTGAAGCTGATATTGTGAAGCAAAAGCTTCCTGTTAACAATGGAGGCTACTTAGCCCTCAATAAAGACAAAAAAAATCCTTTTGGTAAATATAGCGATAAAATGTATTCAGAACTTAGTACTGATCATCCCATTGACCTATGCAGATATCAAGTAGCCAATACTTTCATGGGAAAAGCCGGGTTAATCAATTCAGGTGGAGCTTCAGGAAAAACAGATCTTGCTGATGCGATACGTACAGCTGTCATCAATAAACGTGCTGGAGGAATGGGGTTGATAACTGGAAGAAAAGCTTTTCAGAAATCAATGCAAGATGGGATTGAAATTTTACATGCTGTTCAAAACGTGTATTTAAGCGATGAAGTTACAGTGGCATAACATTGGAATGACGTACTACAATTTTTGCTAAAATTTTAATGAAAAATTGTTTCTAATCTTGTCATAACGGGCTTTTAACATACTCTCAAACGAAAAATCGCGCCTAAAAGAAATGTGATGATAAGACTCTACAGGCACAATCCCCGTCATCGAATTGCAAACAAAAAGCTGCGCTTCATTAGGGATTTGTGCCGCACTAACTCGCACCTCATGCCAATTACACCGCATGTCCTCCGCAGCCATCTTTATAAACGTTAACGCAAGACCACTCATCAAGGGCAATGTCGAAGATGGAGTGAATAAATCACTCCCCAACCGCCAGAAAAAATTTGCAAATGCCGTTTCGGTCACAAAGCCCTCTGAACACTTCATCAATGCATCATCACACCCGGCACGATGCGACTCTTCCAATATAAAAAAGCGCGATGCGCACCCTAGGGTCTTTAAGCTAGATAAAGGAGATTCTACAGGCTTTGGATACGCCCAAAGAATACAACCCTCTTTTAATGGAGCTACGTAGGGCTCAAGAAGTATCACATGAGTCCCGACTTCTCTCATTCCTGAAAGATCCCCTTGCCTGGTTTTCGCAGTAGCAATGACTTTTAACCGCCAAATCCCCTCATACGCATCATTAAATTCAATCAGTTTTAAAATATCCCCCTGACCAATGACAGGAGAAGAAATATGCATCCTGCTACAATGCAATGAAAATCGTTCGCGATGGGATTCGAAAAATTCAATTTGCCTATTTGCAATTCGAATTGTTGTAAAAACACCATCTCCAAAAAGAAAGCCACGGTCTGTGGCTAGCACTGAGGCATTTGACGCAGGAAGAAATTCACCATTAACATAGATCACGACAAACCTTCAGGAATCTGCATATTGTGATAGACGGCATCCACATCTTCAAGCTCTTCTAGCCACTCTACCAAAGCTAAATTGGCTTTTGCAGTTTCAAGATCGCACTCAACGTTGCTTTTAGGAATCATTTCAAGCGAAGTTTCTGAGATGACAAATCCTTGAGCTACAAGCTTTTCTTTAACAGCATAAAGATCCACAGGGTCAGTCGTAACGACGTAGAATTCATCTACGGTTTCAAAATCTTCAGCACCTGCTTCTGAAACAGCCATAAATATCTTATCTTCAGACACATCTTTATTTGGAATTTGTATAATGCCTTTACGATCGAAATTAAAAGCCACTGCACCAGGAGTAGCAACCACGCCACCTCTTTTATTTGTAGCGATACGCATTTCTGAAGAAATTCGATTTTTATTATCTGTCATCACTTCAGCAATAATCCCTACTCCTCCGTGACCATAGAGCTCATACGTCATTTCAGTAAAGTCTGCTTGATCAGCACTAGAAGCTTTTTTGATATTACGCTCAATAATGTCGTTGGGCACGTTTGCTTCACGAGCTTTCAGCAAGGCCAATCTTAAGCGGGTATTGCTTTTAGTATCAACTCCACCTACTTTGACAGCACTGATAATTTCTTTAGCAATACGGGAAAAAATTTTGCCTTTTTTAGCATCAGCTCTTCCTTTTCTGTGTTTAATATTCGCCCATTTACTGTGACCAGCCATCGTTGTTATTCCTTTCTATATTTTGTTTTCAAGCTTGCAGATTAGACTCTTGGGGGCTTTCCCGCGCCCCTACCGGGGCGCACGATCTGTATTCACCTCTACCCCGGGTTCCGCTATCGCTGCGCCCGGGCTATTAACGGTTCCCCTACCGGGGGAAACCGGGGGATAGGGCATAATCGAGATTACAACAAAAAAACTGGAAGCTCTACATAGCCTCATCTCCCCAAAGAGATAATTAATATCACGACTAAAAGAGCTAAAGCCTTTCATGGCCTTATCCCCCGGTAGGGGGAACTGTTAATAGCCCCGGGTGCAGCGATAGCGGAACCCGGGGTTGGCCCAAAACAAAATGTGCGCCCCGGTAGGGGCGCAAGAAGCCTCCTAAATCACCACATTATATTATGCATAAAAGTTGTGACTTCGTGTTGCTTTCCCCTAACACATTTTTTATAGCATCTCATCTCTATTTAATTTTAGTCCAGTTTTGAAACTTCAAAATGAAATAATTTGACCCAGCATATCTTTTGCCGTTCTTTGCATCTTTGCGCCTTTGCGTTAAAACTCTTAATCTGGCTAGATCATTCCAATCTCTTCAAAATCACTTCATAATTTTTAAAAGTGCAGATTCAAAATCTTCCGGTTTTTTAGGTATCGTAAATGCCACCCTTCTAGAAGCTGTTTTTTTGCCTTGTTGCTGTTCCAAGTGTACAAAACTCTTATCAACTTTAACAGAAACGTAACCGTGAGTCGAAGCATAAAAACGCACCCGTGTTACATAATAAAGCCACTGTGCTTCCACTGGAGGAACTCCGAAGCGGTCCTTTATTTCACTCCAGATTGCATCGATCTCACCATACGAATCAACTTCACCTAATCGCTGATAGATCTCAATGCGCAAATTAGTTTCTGCAACATAGGTTTCAGGTAAACGTGCATCGAAAGGCACCTCGATTTTTGTATCGACAGCTACTATTTGCATTGCCTTCCCTTGAAGCCTCTGAACAGCTTTTTTTAACATCTTACAGTACAAATGAAATCCAATGGCCGCTACTTGACCGGACTGCTCAGTGCCTAAAATATTTCCGGCCCCACGTATCTCAAGATCGCGCATTGCGACTTTCATGCCACCACCATAACCTGAAGATTCAGCCAAGGCATTAAGTCTTTTGCGAGCTATTTCAGGCATAGCTGTATAATTCCGCACTAAAAAATAAGCATAAGCACGGCGATTCCACCGGCCTACTCGCCCTCGAAGCTGATATAAATCTGCCAAGCCAAAGCGGTCAGCTCGATCGATCAAAATAGTATTGGCGTTCGGGATGTCGATTCCATTTTCGATAATTGTGGTCGCAATCAATATGTCTGCTTGTCCACTTTTAAAAGCATGAAAGACACCATCGATCTGATCAGAACTCATTTGGCCATGGCAAACAACAATTTTTGCCTGAGGAAACTGCTTTTTGATCCGATCGCCCATCTCATAAATCGTTTCAACGCGGTTATGAATAACATAAGTTTGTCCTCCACGAGCAAGCTCGCGAGCTATCGCGGTCTTAAAGACCTCAACGCTGGAATCAGCAATGATCGTTGTTATAGGTAAGCGATCTTGCGGTGGGGTATTAATTACAGACATGTCACGTGCACCCACCAATGATAAATAAAGCGTACGCGGAATAGGTGTTGCTGACAAAGTTAAACAATTTACACCAACCTTAACACGCTTCAAAGCCTCTTTGACTTTAACTCCAAAACGTTGCTCTTCATCAATGATGATTAAACCCAGATCTTTAAAAATCACATCTTCACTAATCATTCGATGCGTGCCGATGACAATATCGATGCTTCCTTCAGCAACACCTTTTAATGTTTCCTTAACTTGTTTTGCTGTTCTAAAGCGAGATAAAACTCCGATTTTAACCGGAAAATTGGTCATGCGTTCGATAAAATTTTCAAAGTGTTGCATCGCAAGGACAGTCGTAGGCACTAGCACAGCGACTTGTATATTTCCATCGACAACAGCTTTAAAGGCAGCACGCATTGCCACTTCTGTTTTACCATACCCTACATCACCACAAACTAACCTATCCATGCATTTGCCATTCACCATCTCATCTTTTATGGCTGCGATAGCTGAAAGCTGATCTTCGGTCTCCACATACGCAAAATCTTCTTCAAATGCTATCATATCGGGGCTGTCAGGCTTACAAGGAATTGTTTCCGCTAGTTCCCTCTGAGCGTACAGATCTAAAAGCTCTGTAGCATACCCCAAAATCGCTTCTTCGGTTTTATCGCGCATGCGCTTCCAGCGTCCTGCTCCAATTGAATGCAACCGTGGAGATTCCTCACTAGAACCGATATATTTTGTCACTAAATAGGCTTGATTGAGTGGCACGAACAGCTTTCCATTCTCGGCAAATTCAATCGCTAAAAATTCTGTCATCACCCCCAAATGGTCTGCACGCTTTTCAAGCCCTAAATATTTGCCAATTCCCTGATGAAAATGCACAACAACTTCACCCGGAAGCAAATCAAAAGTTTGAATAGGGGCTGTATGGTAGGTGCTACGCTGTTTCTGGCGACGAATTTTATAGCGTTGGGTAATTTCGGTGTGAGGATGCAATAATAAATGAATTTCCGGTTTTGGCATTCCTGTAGAAAGATAGCCAATATGATATTGAACAGCTTTAGGCAACTTTATTTGACTATCAAGAATGCGTTTCTGCAAATTCTCCTCTTCCAATTCACTGCCGCACAAAAAATGGAGTTTAAGATCGCTATCGCTCCAGTCATTCAAAGCTTGCAATAGTTCTGGACCTGATATTTCCTGAGGATTGGGAGAGAGGAAAGTAGGCACAGGGAGGAAAGGATGTCGCCAGCGAACAGCTTCGAAGTCACGATTAAACAGTTCAAACTGGGCAACCGGCAAAGTGTTATTTTCAAAGGGTGTATTGAGTTTTACTGTTCCTGCTTGTTTTACACCACTTAGCTCTTCGATAGGCTGTTGAGGCCAGTAAAGTTTTTGCAATGGTGCAATTTGATCCAATAAATTTTCTATGCTGCTAAAAGAACCTTTTGGATTTGATACTACGGATATTCCACACATAGAAATGAGAGAAGCATAGCGATCTTCTAACGCTACAAGATCATCGAGAATTACGACAACATCTTTTCCTAGGTAGTCAAGGAGGGTGCAGAGTTTCGGTTGGTTTTTAATTAGCTCTAGTTCCTGAGCAGGAGTAATTTGGACGGAGTCAACTTTTCGGACAGACTTTTGGCCTATTGGGTCATATACCCGAATGGATTCTATTTCATCTCCCCAAAATTCAAGACGATAAGGATCTGGAAAAGACACCGGAAAAAGGTCTATGATGCCGCCACGTACAGCAAATTCGCCTTTATCACCAGCAACAGCAACGCGTTTATAGCCCATCGTAGAAAGCTTTTCTACAAGCTCTTTAAAGGGAAATGATTGGCCGACTTTTAAACTTAAATAGAGGTTTTCAAAATTTTGGGGAGGCAATAATTTTTGTAAACAAGCTTGAAGATTACTTACAATGATGTAGGGCGTTTTCGTGATGACAAGTTTTTGCAGGAGCTGATAGCGTTCTCCAACAATGTCCGGGCTTGGGGCAATGGTTTCAGAGGGCAAAGTCTCCCAGGCGGGAAAGTCGACTACTTGGACGTCTGTGAAGAAGGGGAAGTCATGAAAAAGACGAGTTTCCTCGACACTTCCTCCTGTTAAGAGCAATATGTGCTTGCCAGTGACACGTTGTGCTAAAGCAGCCAGGAAAGCTTTTGGGGCATTCCATAGTTCTTCGATTAGTATAGTTTCTCCACGCTGTAAGGCAGCGTGCAAGAGCTGTAAGCGCTCCCCATCCATAAGTTCTTGTAACATTTTGTATTGATAAACTCCCGATGGGATTTTTAGCCTGCAGACCGTGAAGGACTATAGAATTAGTGTATAATATATGGTTATATTTTAGCTGAAAATGAACTACCTTTTCAAGGTTAAAATTGATGAAAAAGATCAACTTTTGTTACAATAAACTAAAACCAAAACAAAATTTATTAAATTTCCAAAAAAATTGATAAAAATTGATACACAAACAGCGGCAAAAAAATGAAAGATAAAATTAAACAAAAAAAATTAGATCCGGCAATCGAAAAATATTACAATAATGGACATGAAAAAGACCGCCTAGACTTGCATCAGCTTGAACGAGACCGGACTTTAATGATTTTGAAAAAATTCTTGCCTGCTCCTCCGGCTATTATTTTAGATATCGGCGGCGGTGCCGGTGCTTATGCTTTTCCGCTAACTGAAATGGGTTACACAGTTCATTTAATCGACCCTGTTCCGCTTCATATCGAACAAGCAAAAAGCTACGAAACTTCATCTACGATTCAACTGGCAAGTTGTACCGTTGGAGATGCTAGGCACATTGAAAGAGAAGATCATTGTGCAGATGTCGTTTTACTCTTAGGACCATTGTACCATCTTGTTGATGAAGAAGATCGTCTAAAGAGCTTAAGAGAAGCCCACCGATTGTTAAAACCGAATGGGATGATGTTTGCTGTTGGCATTTCTCGCTTTGCTTCATTCATGGATAGTGTCTATAAAGAAGCGTTTGATCTAAAAAAACATATTATTAAACGTGAATTGAAAACAGGGGTTCACCATAAGATGTCAGAGGGTTTTGATTTTGGATATCTTCACACTCCTTCAGAATTAAAAAAAGAAATGGAAGAATGTAATTTTCAGGATGTTTCTCTTTTAGCAATAGAAGGCCCTATATGGCATAAAAAAATCATGGCAAATCTTTACCAAGATCAAACAAATTGGCAAGAGCTTCTAAATACTGTTGAAAGTTAGAAATGGAAGAATCTTTGATTGGGGCTAGTGCTCATATCATGGCTATAGCTAAAGTTAAATAGCATAGTCCCATATGATTGCGAAGTCGATTTTTAATTGATTGGCCTATGCTTTTCATTCATCTATTTTGAAAAAGTTATGCAGCTAAATAATATAGCCCGAAAATCTTTTTGTAGCCCACAGCAAGGCTCTGCCGCAGCTGTGGGGATAGCAAAGTTGTCGTAGTTCCCCTGCGGGGGACCTCTTTTTTTAAATCTCCCAAATAATTATGCAAGAAACTTTTTAGCGTTAAGTTTAGGGCTACAAATAATTCCCTCTTTATTCTTAGGGGTATAAAAAGAAGTCCCCTAAAGAGGACCGGATTGTTCTTGCTATACCCACAGCTACGGCAGAGCCTAGGGCGGAGCTCTGGAAGAGCGGTAGAAGTCTCTCCCCTGGTGCAGCCCTGAAGGGGCAAACCCGGGGTTGGATCATATCCACCTATTTATGATGATGAGTCATGCACATTGCTGACTGTACGGACGCCTAGATTTTGACGCATCAAATACGTGGACAACATTTGCCATCAGATCCTAAGCACTTTTTCACCTTAATTCTACACCCAACCTCCGGGACTGAGCATTTCTTTCGTGAAAAGATGCGAGTAATAGAAAGCCTTCCGGAGACTGAGGCAAGAATAAACTGCAACACGTCATTCCATTCACGCTTCTAACTCAATCATTTTTTTTAAGAACTTGTCCCTTTTATTTTGTTGCCCTAAATAACAGAAAATGATTAATTAATTAATTAAACCGACTCGCTTATAACAATCTTTAAGTGCGGAAGTTATGACTTAAATTTAGCGTCGAATTTACAAAAGCTAACATGGAGAATTTATGGAACCAGTTAATAGAGATATAAACATAATGCCCGGATTTTTTGGCGAAATAATTCCAGCTGAAAATATTCCTTTGCAAGAACTTCCAGAGCATTACACTGCTCTAGCTAAAAGCGCTAAAGATATTTATAATCTTTGGGAGCAAGCTTTTCAGAATAGTGCTGTAGTAGAAAATGCTTTCGAAGATAACGCTCAAGGTGATGAACATTTTGCAGAAACTTTTGAGGGCGCTTTAAAGGTTGCGGCTAAAGAGATTGAGTTTCTAAATGCCGAGAATTCACATTTAAAAAATCAGAAGCGTGAAATTGCTCAAGCTGCTGAAGAAAAGGAAAAATCAGCTCAAGAACTTATTGAAGCACTTAAACAAGAAAATGCTTTGCTAAATACTCGCATTGAAACTGTGAGTAAAGACTTTAAAATTACCACTGAGTTTTTAGCAGAAAAAGTACAAAAATTAAATTCTAATTTTGCCTTAATTCGTACCGATATCCTTTAGATGTTGTCGCTGGTTACAGGAGTAATTTTCAAAATCAGATAAATGAAATTTTAGAAATTCGCGAAAAACTATCAGACAAATGGTAGCTTTTATTGCAGATAAATGCGCCATTGAATCAATAAGTGATTGCTGTCCCAAACAGGCCTTTCACCTTGGCTGAGGGTATTAGGATGTAGAATTAAAGGCCAAAAAAAATGTAGGATTTCGTGGCAAATTTGTCTTATGAAAGCCTTTCTTCAAACGAGAAAGAATGCCGCGCGCGGCATTTGGTGCCTGACGTGATATTCTGATATTTGCATCTATTACATTCTAAGCTTTTAAAATGTGCAAATGTCAGAATATTAAAGGACTTTAACGACAAAAGACCTTAAGGACAAACGACAATAAAGACTCCAAGGACCTTAACGACACGATGCATAGCGACCCAGAAAGCTATAAAAAGTTGTCGTTATGGTCTTTGGTGTCATTATTGTCCTTAGTCCTTAAGGTCTTTTGTCCTTAAAGTCCTTTGCTTTGACATTCGACATTCGACAATTGCACATATAGCATGATAAGTTCCCACTTGATGCAAATATCAGAATATCACTTTAGACACCTAATTCGGGGCATTTCTTCTTGTTTGCAAAAAGGCTTGCAAAAAAAACAATTTGCATTGGATTTTGCCAAAAAAATAGCCTTAATTCTACAATCCTAAGGAGAAAGCTTGTTAAAATTAATTGATAAATCGAAGCCAACAGAACTTTACATATGAATGCATCTGTTACTAAAAAAAATTATTTAAAGCATTTCAATTCACTATTTGTTTCAAAAAATAGTGAATCGATTTTTTTCAACTTTAGGTCACAGTGACCTAAAGCAACTTCCTAGTTTGAACAACCCAATTTGGATCGAAATCAAAAAAACGGTATTGAACTCCACCGCCCGCTTTAGTTTCATTGGTCACTGAATCCACCTTTTGCTTAGCTTTTCCATGAAGAAATCTTATAGGCTCACCTGCAGGAATTTTAGCTAAAGTTACCTGGGTGACATCTCCATAAGAAGATAACTTTGCTACAGCATCTTTTACTTCCTCAATTGTGAACATTTTATTGCTCTGACTTACAGGAATGAACCATTTATGTGATCTTCCTTGGCCTAAGGGCCCTGAACCATGAAATTGGACAACATATAGATCTTTGCTTAAAGCGCCTTTAAATTCTTTGGGACCAATAAAATCCATCTTAGCTTGTAAATAATTATGACTATAGTCAATGCGATGTGGCAAAGGCTGACTACCTACATAGTTGTCAAGCAATTTAGAAGTTTGCTTTGTTGAGGGTAATGTTGGACTAGAAAATCCTACATTAATAGCATCATCATAAGTCTTCATTAAACTGTTGACAGTTCCTCGTGCCAATTCTCCATTTTGACCTTGTGGAATGATAATCATTTTACTATTAGCTTTCCGCCACTTTTCATGACTTCCTTTCCCACCTTTAACTTTTGCGTAACCAATTTTTTCAAAAAGGTCAATAATGAAATCACGTTCGATAGGAAGTTTCCCTCCTCCAAACTCATCTTTAATAAAATTTTTCACTTTTGCGGTAATAGATAAAGATGGCTCTTTAACTATCGTGCAATAAACGCTAGAAGATTTTTTTGGAATAACTGTATAAGAAGGTAAGTGATTGTGGAAGGACAGTGCAGTTGCATTTTGAAAGTTCTTATATAAGGAACTTTCGTTAATCTGACTTACAAGGAAATTTTCCTGAAATTTCGAACCATTTACTACCATTGCCGGAACAAATGGTGGTTTTGGCATTAAATTGGAATTAGCATAAGATAGTAATCTAGTAAATCGCCCTTTCATCAAGATCTCATTGGCATTGACGAATCCAATATTATTATTACTTCCATTTTTAACTATAGACTTAAAGCCTTTTTTAGCTAATGTTCCGACCGTTCCAATAGGAACAATTGATAATGCAATTAACTTCAAATCTGAGGAGGCTTGTTTCGAAAGAGCTATCGCTTGCTCCTGAGGGGTTCCATGATCAATTAAGATTTCAGCAATTGAAGATCCATCAAAAGAATTCACATAGCTAATTGCTTTTTTAATGGGTTCCTTCACTCCAATAAATTCAGCTGTTGCTTTTATAGCTTTCCCAGCTAAATCTAACGTGCTTTTACATGCTTGTTTTCCTTCCGCACTAGTGCCACAGAATATAACTTTTGTCACTTCAGCAACACCATGGCCTACAATTTTTACGACAGTGGCTGCAGCATGTAATTCACCCAGAGCCCCAATGAAGGCATCTTCATGCGTTATCGCTCCAGAACTAAAAGCCATTGGGTCATTCAATCCAGCAGCGGCATTCATAACTGCTTTTGTGGGATACAAATCGAAGCCATCAATTAAAGGTTCCAGCTTTTGAAATTGTTCTGCTACAGCACCCTTAATTTGCGGTCCTAAATCCAAGATAGCTTCGCATTTGCCTTTGATCTGCGAATTTTTATTACAAATTGCTTTACCTTGTCTCTCAAAATTGTTTGCAACTTCCTCAAACCATCCTCCAATTCCTTCACCTAACTTATTAATCACAGTAGTCCCAATATTTGCCAAGCCCATTTTCTCTAAAAGATTTGCCTGCTTCTCATCAGGCATAGTATTACTTCCATGATTATGAGAAGTTATAGGATTAGTTTTTGAAGCAAATATGCTGCTTTGAGTACTGTAATTGGTCAAATTGAGCTGTGCACCTGAAATCTTATTGAGCATTGCCCCCCTTCTTTGAAGACGATCACCTCGAATTTCTTCGATTTTTACAGAACACAAGCTAATTTTTTCATTTTCTCTTTGTAACATAGGTAGGGAAGCCTGAGCAAAATTATAGAGTTCTTTTTTAGAGGCACCATGCTGTTTCATGGCATCCATAAAACTTTGCATTTGCATAGCGGTTCTTCCCAATTGAGGGCTAATCTTAGGACCATTGTTAAACATAATCATATTGCAATATTGATTGAAATTTTCAATATCTGCATCATAATTTGTAATCCCCTCAGACAATGGGTAAATAGCATTCCAAAGCATAGGATTTGAAGATGCACCGTTTAAATTTTCCATAATGATTCTTTCCTTAAGTTAATTTATTGTTTACATGAAATTATTTGTTATGATGATGCTCGTTTGATTTCGATTACAGGAAACTTTGCAGTTCTGGCATTAACTTGTGTTTTTAAACTACTCACGCTGACTATTAAATCAAGATCTTTAAAGTAGGAAACAACATCAAAGTTCAAATATTTTATATCCCAAGTAATAAAAATTTGACTGGAGTTATTTTTCACTGCAAAACGCAAAGCTTCTTTAATTCTAGGGATGGTATTTCCCTCTTTCAGTTTGATATCAATCAAAATACTGTCTTTTTCTTTTCCAAAACAAAGATAATCGAAGCTTTTTGTGTGAAAATAAGCTGTATCCTGCTGATCTTGACACCTCAATCTAAATTGGCGGATAGTTTCAGGAAATCCTTCAGGCTTTTTCATAGGTGGCAAAAATTTATCAAGCGCTTGCAGCATCAATTGATCTTTCTCTCTTCTGCCTGCCCATTCAGGCCT
Organism: Parachlamydiaceae bacterium; assembly: GCA_013817115.1. Taxonomy (GTDB): domain Bacteria; phylum Chlamydiota; class Chlamydiia; order Chlamydiales; family Parachlamydiaceae; genus JACCRY01. Next base: position 15,808 of record JACDDG010000009.1, read on the forward strand.
TTCAAGCTGACTTAAAAGCTTTTCATACTCTGCTTGAATAGCTTGATAATTACTTTTTTCAACAGAAAGCCCTATATTTTGTGATTTTTTGTCGAGCTCTGGAATCAAGTCGACTTTCATTTTTATGTCTAATTGCGGTTTTAGTTCTACTTTCAATTTTGGCTCTTTAGGTTGAACGATAACGATATCTTCAAAACTTTTCGTCTGTTTTGCTAATACTTCCGCTTCCTCAGAATAGATGAATAAATTTCTATTGAGTTGCTCGATTTTCTGCTGAATTATTTCCTCAGCGATAAAAATGGATTCAGCATTACCTAAATCTTCGACCAATAAGGTAAGAGTGTTTACAGCCATAGCTAAGTCAAAAAAATGATCTGCGGCCATCTCTTTTAATTCATTGTATTCTTCCAGGTATCCTTTTTTAAATGCTTTTTGGAAGAGGCTAAGTTCATTGAGGTTAATTCCAAGAGGCAAACCATCGCGTGCAGGCATATTGAAGAAATCCCAATACTCTAAGGCTCTCGATTGAAGGGGTTTTGTAGTAACATCAAAAGTGTGAACTACCATAGCAAGATCAAAGAAGCCAAATTGACAAGGCTGGTTTGGAGCCCACGTAAATTGACTGGCAGATATATCAGCGAATCCGATAACTGCCATTCCTGGATTTTTCTTAAACCTTTCAATGAATGGTCTAAAATGGCTAACTTTAATTAATTTACTTAGCTCATTGGGTAGATTCTCAAGAAGATCGTTTAAATTATCGTAAAAATTTCCAATTTCGTTTTTAACTTGATTGGCTGAGATTGTTTCTCCGTGCAATGCCGTTTTAGCATGCAATTCCCCTACAGCTTTTCCAGCAGAATGGCAAGCATCTATGAGGTTTTGAGTCTTTAATTTTAAATCAATTGGATCAAGGGGAAGGTTACCGAATTCTTTAAAAAGGGTCTCAAAAGTGTCCCCCGGTAGATATGTTTTAACAATATAGGCATTAATTGATGTGTTTCCTAGAGCGACCATTTCAGGTAGGGCCATGTGCTTTAAATTTAAAGACCTGAACTTGTCAAGGCCTACAGCCTCAAAAAGAATCTCAAAATCGTCAG
>JACDDG010000302.1 GCA_013817115.1 Parachlamydiaceae bacterium
GCACTGTATTAACCACAGCAAATATACTGTCTTTTAACTGAGAAGTTTTGGCTTTTTGATGTTCAAGTTCATATTTTTGTGTAATTTTCTTGCGCAAAGGCTCAGGCAGGGTCGAAGTCTGTTCCACCAATGTTTCTGCTTTTCCTATTATTTTTTGAGCTAGTTGCTCAGCTTTTTCATTTCTAAGTGATTTTTTAACAATTGTAGGTTGAGATGATTTTCCTTCCACAGAGGGAGCAGATTGCTCTGATATTGGTTTTTCTTTAGGATTTGAATCATTAATGGACATCATTGCGATACCTCCATGACCAGATCTTGTTAATGGGCTACAGTGGGTTTATTTTTTTGTTCAATCATATCCTTAACTTCTTCGATAATTTGCATAAGCGACTGATTACCAGTTGCGACAGATTCAAGCATGTGTGCAAAAGTTCCGACTAAAGCTTCTATCATCCCAATGAGTGACAAGAAAATCCGTTCATCCAATTGATCTTCTGGCACTACAAATGCGTGTCTGAAAAAGATCATATGATCTACTTCGCTTAATTCGAATCCAGGGATTTCCATCCCTTTATTTATAAGTAAAATAAATCTAGCGATATCAGGAATTTGTGCATCTATGACATAAAATGGTAGAGTGACGATTAGTTGAAGTTCTTGGTAATTTCTAAAAGGAGCTTGAATTCCAAGAAGAGTGTCATTGATACATAAATCTTGTGAAGCAGTTCTAATTAACAAGAATAGTTCTCTTCCTTTAGCATCGCGATCGAGTTCAACGAGAAGTTGATCGATAGGAAGTTCAGGTGATTTATGAATGATAGTTGAATTGTAGGTCAGAGTCTCTAAGAAGGCTTTGATATTATCAAGATTTGCATTGATCATACTAACCTCGGAGGTAAATTAATATTTTTTTAGTTTGTCTCTTATAATATAATTATATAATTTATACATTTAAATTGAAAACAATAAATTTTACTGCGAACGTTTACTTAATTCGGTGTTTTATAATTAAAATTGGTTCAAAATATACGTAGCTGTCGAATGGATGTGAAGAATTGGGGCAAATCCAGATGAGTAACGACAAACGACCTTAAGGACAAACGACAATAAAGACATTAAAGACCGTAACGACAATGGACAAACGACTTTAAAGACGAACGACCATAAGGGCTCCCTGGACAATAACCATATTTGATCACATTCACGAAGCAAAAAACGGTATTGAAGTCCTTATGGTCGTTGGTCGTTAGAGTCCTTAGTCTTTTGTCGTTATTGTCTTTGGCGTCTTTATTGTCGTTTGTCCTTAAGGTCGTTTTGTCGTTACCCATATCGATTTGCCCCCACTTCTTAACAAGAACCGATAGAATATTTCAATTTCTATCAAAATATAAAAGCAAAGTTTATTCTCTAGATGGTACAATGGAAATTTCTATTGTTTTCATTAGTTTATTGAATGAATCTGATTGGTAGACATGTTTTTTAGTTTCTAAAATATCTAAAATTGGAATGAATGAGATTTTTTTAATAATTGAATTCAATTTTTCATTTTTAATAAAATTTTGGCTTTCTTGAATTCTTTCAAATGTATTTTTTACCGCATGATCAACATAGGGCGAAAGGCAAACAATAGGAACCATCTGAAATGTGTAATCTTTAAAAAGTTTCTTTTCAACCATTTGATTATAAAGAGAAGCGGTTAAATTAGTCGTGTGTGAGGCGCCAATGTTAATCCAAGCTACACCACCTAGTTTTTCTAAAGCAGGAAAAGCCTTTGTGAAGAAATTTTCAGTCATATGTGCGATGCGATTTTCTTCATAACCAGCAAGAAGATCTTCGTTTACAGTTTCAGTAAATAAATTTATTCTCTTACGGTAATCTTCTAGAGAATACTCAAGCCCTTGATAAGGAATTGCAAGCTCTTGATTTTGCTGAAATAATAGAGCTTCTTCTTCGAAATTAATGTACCTCGTCAAATTGTGAGCATCAAGTTTTCGAAATCCTAGTACTTTCGAGAAAATCTCACAAATTTCGTATATGAAATCAGAAGATAAATACGGATAAGATAAATTTTCTTTTTTAATCAAAAGGTTTTTAATAGAGTCATTTTGTAAAAATTTAGGTTCTTCTCGGGAATTGGGGGCTGACTCCTGGAGAGACGTTCCTTGAGAATGACACTCATTAGCCTACCAATTGACATTCTTTCTTATGAAGGTGATACAGCCTTAACTTGAAGTACTCCATGTCATGAAATCCATATGCCTGTCTTTTAAGAACTTTGATTTTATTATTGATACCCTCGGCTTTGCCATTATCAATCCTATGATCAAAATAACTTAAGAGCCCTTCGTTGCGGTATAAAAGAGTCCTGGCTGTTTTTTCCAATAACTCCACACCTGATTCCAAAGCTTCTATGATCCACCATCCGAGAAAGCGAGCCCCTTCTCTCTTTGAGGAGCAACTCCAAAATGACCTAAATTGTTCTTTCATGCTGTGAGCTATAGCCAATGGCCGATTAATTTCTAAAAGTTTTTGAAGATTACTTCTTTGCCCCTCATCGAGGTCTACAAAATTTCGAAGCAGTAGAAATCGCTGCCCCTTCAGCACAGCTAAACCATTATCTTTGCATTTTGCATACTCTGATCGCCTGATTTTATCAATTGTATCATTGAGTAATTTAGTAACATGGAATCGATCAAAGATAAGGTCCACCTTTGGAAGATGTTTTTTTATTGAGCTCGCATAGGCTGCGCTCATATCAATACCAATGCCTCTAAGCCTTTTCGCCTTCTTTGCAAGCTGCTTAAGAAAAGGCCTAAGAACCTCTTCGCTACGGCCTTCTACCGCAAAGATAATTTTGCCAGTAGCGATATCAGTGAAAATCGTCATGTATTTGTGACCTTTACGGATTGCAATCTCATCCACACTAATGTAGCGTAGTTTTTTAAAGGAAAATTGCTTAGAACGCTTAGCAAGATTTGCCTTATCGATATTTTTTACTGTCGTCCAATGCAATCCTAGAAAAAGTGCTACCGCCAGAAGAGTGCATATTGCAGTTAATTGTACAATGTAGTAAATAAATGAATTGGTTAGTGGAAGTTTGCCGTGGGTAAAAGGTAGCTTCATCCAGGCTCGCTTACCGCATTTATGGCAATGGAGTTTAAAAGTATTTAACTTCAAATACGACTTTTTATTTTCAATGTTGAGAGTTCTAAGGGTTCGTTCTTTAGTTTCCTTGATTGTGACATCGGTGCTGTTACAACAAGAGCATTTTTTAGCTCGTTTTTGAATGCGTCCGTGAAATATAATGTAGTCCGAGTGAAATTCTGTATTTTCGAGAACGATACTTTTATCGCCAATTAGAGTGTGAAAAATTTTAGAGACAGACATAAGAAATCCTCCCTGTGTTAGTGGTTGATTTTCTTATCCTGTCTCTTTTTTTTTATCTCAATCAAATTTTTATCAAATCCAGCCCCCAATTCCCGAGAAGAACCATATTTAACGACTATTGTAACTAGTCTAAATAACAATGGTTTTCCAAGTCCTAATCTAGAGCTTTTTGATAAATATGAAGAGATCGTAACGAGTTCTGAAAAGGTATATGCAGATTTAAATTTCGAGCGAGTAACCTTTAATAAAATTAAAGATCTTTTTAAGGAGCTTAAAGGCTCCCCTAAAAAAGAAGAAAAAGATGAGACTACAAATTTTTTTAAAGAAAGTACAGTAAATTACTCTTCATCTGGGGCAGCTCGAGAATCTTCCAAAGTAAATACACAAAATAGCTCTTCATCAGAGATACCTAGTGTTACTTCACCAAAAGG
>JACDDG010000303.1 GCA_013817115.1 Parachlamydiaceae bacterium
ATGATGTTCTATCCCCCGGCAGGAGGAACTGTTAATAGCCCCGGGTGCAGCGATAGCGGAACCCGGGGTTCCAAATCATCTCAAAACGTGCGCCCCGGTAGGGGCGCTAGAAAGCCACCTAAGTGCGTAGCCTCAATTGTCTGCCCTCCACACGTTAATTGATGCGAGTGAGGCATCGTCCTAAGCGCAGACGTCGAATTTTCTCACCTTTAATAACCTACGACTGCCCCGGAGTAAACATCAGCTGCAAAGAGGCCTTAGGAAAAGCTTCCTTTAAAATTTGAGCTGCATTTTTTCCGTTTTTCGCTAATTTGTTTGCTTCATCAAAAGTAATGGCGGAGTATGTCACCCCTTGGTACCGTTTATCGCTTAAAGCATTAGTCCAAGCAACCAAAGGAGTCAACTTGCCTTCTTCTTCCGGGGCATGCTGCAACGCAATGTATTGCGTCTTACGAATCGCCTTTTCAAATCCACTTGAACGGAATTTTAAAGCTGAGCCTTGAAACCCTTCTTTTTCTGCATCTACATCCCAATAGGGTGTCTTACCATTTTGAGCACTGTAATAACTTGCTGTGCGAGCTGTTATTGCAATCCCAGCAAGCAACTCTTCCGGAAGTTGCGCTTTATATTGCTGAGGCAATACTGCGTTTAAATAATCTTCCACATCGATTTTGTTGACGATACTAACCGAATGACCTACATCGTAAACAAAAAGAGCTCCTTTTTGCTCTATGCCGTCAATATAAAATAGTGTGTTCGGATCATCGGGATAAATAGCAAGTTGATGTATTCCTGGAAATTCTTCCCCCCAGACAATCCCTCCGCTTCGCGCTTCAAGTAAACGTCGTTTTCCATGAAAGCTAACAGCCACAGGACTATTAGTACGAGGATCATAAATTTTGTATTTACCCCGGACTTCTAGCACCACTCCGGGCTGATCATGCGTCAAAAGCACTCGCATTTTTGGCGCTTCTACAACCGGCTTGGGGGTGAAGGCTTCTGCAACCATATCCAAAATACCGCCATGTACTTGTGTCATGGCCATAGGGGCTAATAATGCACCGGAGAGCATTCCGGTGAAAAATAAAGTTTTCATAGTCATTTTCTCTCCAAATTTTCTGTTTTTAATGGATTATTCATACTTGAGTCCTAAGTGAGAATAAGCCAAAGGTGTTGCTTGTCGACCTTGCGGGGTACGTTTAATCATTCCCTGCATGATAAGATAAGGCTCATAAACCTCTTCGATAGTCCCCGGCTCTTCGCCGACGGCTACAGACAAGGTTTTTAATCCCACGGCACTGCCCTCATAATGATGAATGAGGACTTCTAATATTTTTTTATCCATCTCATCCAGCCCTTTCTCATCAATGGCAAGCATTTCTAAAGCTTTCGAGACAGTTTGAAAGTTTCCCACTCCGCCTGATTTCATCTGAGCATAATCGCGCACCCAGCGCAATAAGTGATTGGCAATGCGAGGAGTTCCCCGCGAACGCCTAGCAATCTCGTACAATGCATCTTGATTGATAGAAAAATTCAAAAGTCGACTTGTACGTTCCAGGATGCATTGAAGAGTTTCTGCTGAATAATATTCAAGTCTGCATGTGAAGGCGAATCGAGTTCTCAATGGAGCAGTTAGCATGCCGGAACGTGTCGTTGCAGCGGCAAGAGTAAATCGTTTTAAAGGGACCCTGACACTACGCGCTGCAGGGCCTGAATCGATGACTAGGTCTAAAGTATAATCTTCCATTGCCTGATAGAGATATTCTTCTATGGTACGACTTAAGCGATGTATTTCATCGATAAAAAAGACATCGCCGTCATTGAGCTTAGTCAAAATACCAGCTAAATCTCCGGCTTTTTCAAGGACAGGGGCAGAAATAACGACCAATTGAGTTCCCATTGATTTGGACAAGATATTCGCAAGGGTTGTTTTTCCGAGGCCTGGAGGGCCACTAAACAAACAATGCCCTAGAGCTTCTCCGCGCTGTTTAGCAGCGCCTAAAAAAACTTCTAAGCGCTCACGCAAAGCATCCTGACCAACAAATTCATCTAACGATTGGGGGCGCAAGGGCACTTCAAAGGCAAGATCTTCGCTAACTCTGACATGACTGGAAGGCGTGGGGCTTAAAGGACTTGCGATTTTCGACATTGACGATTCAATAAAACTTTCAGGCATGATACATCCAATAAACTATCTAGAGGCTTACCAAGAAGCTTACAGTAACTTGGAAAATTAAGCAAATGCAACCTTTTTTTGCTATGCGAAAAAGATAAATTGTAGCAAGATGATTAATCCTTAAAGCCCCTTAAACAATGCAGGAGAATATACATGAACTTAAATATTGAGTTGCCTCTTGGAGTTAAGAGCCTGGGATATAATTACCCCTATTTTGAGAACTACGACCCAATCGAAATAGAAGCAATTCGACAAGACGAGAAATTAGCAGAATTACTTAGAAAATTCACTTCAAAAGAGTGTTATAATTTTGAAGACTTAACAAAGTATTGCGTAAAAAACAACATTGATTTTAAAAACTGTTCATTGCAATCATTGGGGGGAGCTATTTGGTTAAATGACAATTTTTTAGCTGATCAAATTAATAAATCTGAAGGATTTAGAATTGAAAGAAGCTCCTTTGGCTACAATTCACTACTTTACATCCTTCCCTTAGGAATTAAAGCACATTTATCAGTTATTAAGTTAATCTCCGCAGGCGCCAATATTAACTGTGCATTAGGAGGGAATAACACTCTTTCTTATTTTAAAGGTCTTAGCACACGAGAAATTCCAATACATGCTACTCCGCTCTACATGGCTATTGAAAGTTCGAAATATTTCCCAACAGTTTGTTTCTTAGAAAAAAATGGGGCTATTTGTCACCCTCAGGCTAGCGAAGAAGGGCAAAATCTTATCAATAAAGCTCGCTGGCTTAACAATGCTGGCTTTCAATTTTATATGGGGGCTCTTTTCTGCCAAGATTTTGTCTTAAAAAAGCTGGGTGTTCCACTTGACGTAACCAATTGTATTATTCGAACATGCGTAAAGATATAATGCGCTCTAGTCCCCCTGAGGGGATTTCAATTAAAGGTTTAAGTCCGAAAAAATGCCACAAACATTTTTTGTTAAGAATTTGGTTGCTTTAAAAATGAGGTTCCCCTGCCAGGGAACAATAGCTGTTAAACTATACCCATAGCTGCGCTATCGCTTGCTATTGGCTACAAAATGATTTTCAGGTTATGTTTTTAGCTGCAAAACTTTCTCAAAATAAGATAAAGTAAGAAGCATGACTGGAATGAAGTGCTACAATTGTCGCTACAATATACTTTGCAAAGATCTCGCTGAATTCTTGCATTACATTTGGAGGCTACGAAGCACGGCATTGGAATTGGAATAACGTGCTACAATTGTCGCTACAATATACTTTGCCCATGATCTCCTTTCTATTAAACTATGCAACCTTCACTTTCCGGAAACATCCCTACCGACCTTGCCCAAAATCCACTATTTTTCCCCTTGCAATTTAATAGAACTTTGAGTTACTCTAAACTTTCAACACATTTATTTGGAGTATTTCAATGGCTAGCAGCAAGCGCGAAAAAATTAAATTAAAAAGTTCAAAGAGTGCATATATTTACACTTCAGAAAAAAACAAAAGCTCTACTCCTGAACGTATTACTTTAAAAAAGTATGATCCGACGATCAGAGAACGTTGTGAATTTAAAGAAGCAAAATAAGAATAGAACTCAATGTATGAACTTGGGATTGCAGCCAAATACCTCATTCCCCGTCGACGACAACTCTCCGTTTCCATCATTAG
>JACDDG010000304.1 GCA_013817115.1 Parachlamydiaceae bacterium
GCTTAATCCCGGGGCTTTCTCAAAGCCAAAAATCCAACATTTGGACGCACTTCGGTATAAGCTTAATTACAGACATTTGCAAAAGAGGTTGAAGCTGTTTGCGTTTCAAAGGGTGTTTAAGGTTGAAAAAGAATAAGCCGTCATCAGGAAAATATTCACTAAGCATCAATTCCTCATCTAATATTTCAAGCGTTCTTAAATGCTGTAAAAAAACTTCCTGGTGGTGCAAGAAAGGTATATAAACTATAAAAATTTTATCATTTCCATTTCTTTTAAAAGACAACGCACCAAGCATAAATATTTTTTGTTTTTCTAATGAGTCTTCAAGAGCTTTTTTCCATTGCATCCGATTTTCAGCTTCCCAAATAACACCTTTAGGAATGCTTGCAATTCCGTAAAAACATTGCCCCTCTCGATAAAGTTTGTAGTCTTTCTTTACCAATAAATCTGGAGAAAGATGATCTACATCGTGTCGAAGTTCAAGTAAATGATCGTATAGGTTGGTATTGTAGAGATTTCCGGCTTTTTCAATCAAAATACGGGCTATAGCAGTATCATTATCAGTTACGACATGTGAACTTTTAAGATTTCCAGTATCTAGGAGAATCGCTGCCAGAAGAAGATAAGCAATTTCAGGCGTGCAAGTTTCAGCAGTAGATGACAATACAATTTTTCCAATAAGAGTAGAGTTAGATCCATCTATTCCAATCAATTTTTCCTCAATTAAAGGATAATCAACATGTTCATCTTTATGGTGATCGATAATTCTTTCAACACAATCAAAGAAGTTCTCTTGACCTGGAGACAACTGGTTATGGTCAACAAGTGTAATTCGAAGATTTCCCTGTTTTGCAAGTGTTAGGAGATAGGGGAGTTCTTCTTGGTAGAGCAAGAACTCTGGATCAATTTTTAATGTTTCAAGAACGTATAGCACATCTACCCGTAATGACAGTTCCGCACGTGGAGCATTTATTACGGGGGCGTAAAAACCTTGTTTACTTTCAGCATAGTAAAATGCCAGTGCGATAGAGCTGGTGATTGAATCCATATCTGCAGATTGGTTGCCTAGTACAATGTGAATGAGTTCTGTTGGCAATTTTTGTTTTGTTTTAAGATGCGTTATTTCAGTATGAATGTTTTTTAGATAGCTGTTCATGTGGTAGGTTTCTTTTCTTTTAAAACAAGGGGGCGGCTGGATAGTAGTGCAATCAAAAGAGTTAGTAATTAAGTCTTTAAAGTCCTTTGTCCTTATTCAACAGTAATAGGTAGGCACCATAATAAAACGACAAAATGGCAAAAGGACAACGGACAATAAAGACTCACGACCTAAACGACTTAAAGGACAAAAGGACCTTAAGGATTCTACACCCTAACCAAATTATCTTTGCTCACGTGTTAAAAGCCAAGTCTTAAATCTAAGTGGCGAACTATCAACAGATCATGTATGATAAAGCCAAAAAAAAATGGTCGGAATATGTTGTTAGAAGAGCATCTTAAGCGTTGGTTTGGTTATAATAATTTTCGTATACACCAAAAAGAAGTGGTCGTTTCTGCATTGCAGATGAAAGACGTCATGGCTATATTACCGACAGGTGCAGGAAAATCACTCTGCTATCAATTGCCTGCGATTTTACTTCCGGGCACAGCTGTGGTGATATCTCCACTAATTTCATTGATGCAGGATCAGGTAAGCGCTCTTGAAAAAAGCGGTATTCCTGCGGCATACATCAATAGCTCTTTGCCTTCACATGAAATTTGGGAGATTTTTAGAAATTTATCCACTTATAAGCTTCTTTATATAGCTCCTGAACGATTTGCTGACCCTAGCTTTTTGGAACGTCTTAAGGCTTTACCGTTATCTTTTTTTGTGGTCGATGAAGCGCATTGTATTTCTCAATGGGGTCACTCTTTTCGGCCGGATTACAGACAACTAGCTTTGATCAAACGTGAATTTCCTGACAAACCTGTCATGGCTTTGACTGCAACGGCTACAGCTGATGTACAGGCAGATATTATTAGTCAATTAGCAATGAAAAATCCTTATGTCATCAGAGGTAGCTTTGATCGGCCCAATTTAATGATCCGTATCGATCGCAAGAACACTCCGTTGATGCAAATTAAAAGCTTTATAAAGAAGCGTCCTAATGAATCGGGCATCATCTATGCAGCCACTCGAAAAAATGTCGATGCAATTTACGATTCACTCCAGAAGGATGGATATAACATCGGTCGATATCACGCTGGCATGAGCGATAAGGATAGGCAAACTACTCTTCACGATTTCATTCATGATAAAACTCCTTTAATTGCAGCCACGGTAGCTTTTGGAATGGGCATCAACAAACCGGACGTGCGCTATATTTTACATCATGACATGCCCCGCAGCGTCGAACAGTATTATCAAGAGATTGGGCGTGCGGGTCGCGATGGATTACCTGCAGAATGTCTGATGCTTTACAATGGCCAGGATTTTAATATCTATCGTTCTTTTTTGAAAGAAATAACAGATCCGATACTACGAAATCAGGCTGAAAGCAAGACCCAATCGATTTATTCGTTGTGTACATCATATCGTTGTAGACGCATTGCATTGTTGCGCTATTTTGGAGAGCAATATCACGCAGACAGGTGTCAGGGGTGTGATCAGTGTATTGATGGCAAAGAGGTTATTGAAGGCACAATCATTGCACAAAAAATTCTTTCGTGTGTTTATCGACTTAAAGAGGGTTTTGGGGTTCGCTATGTTATCGATGTTTTACGTGGCTCTAAAAATCAAGTCTTGCTTTCACGAGGTCATGATCAACTGTCGACCTATAACCTGATGCCTGAGTGCTCTGAACCAGAATTACGTTATTACATTGATGCATTGCTAGGGATGGGGTTGCTCCAAAGTTCCGGAGGAGACTATCCAGTCTTAAAGTGGACTGAAACGACGCGAAATGTGACAACTGGAAAACAAAGCGTCCAGTTCTTCAAGATGGTCTTTAAAGAAAGCACTAAAAAGCCAATTGATGCAGCCTGCAATATAAATCTTCTGGAGATACTAAAAGCTTTACGCTTAAAAACTTCCCGTGAAGATGGAATCCCTCCTTTTGGAGTGTTTTCGGATCGCTCTCTTATTGAAATGGCTTCCTTTTTTCCAATGGATGACAAAGCGTTATCATTAATTAACGGAGTAGGTAACTACAAACTTTTAGTATATGGTAAACGTTTTCTTGATGCGATCAAGGATTTTTGTCAGCTTCATAATATTCTTCAAAGTATGCCACCGGAAAAAAATACTCAATCAAATCAGCCGAATGGGCCGTCAAAAAAAGTTGTTCAAAAACCCTTAAGTCTAACAGCTTCGATCAAAGAGTCGTTAGATCTTTTTCAGCAGAAAAGGAGCTTGGCAGAGATAGCACAACTTCGTGGTTTGGCAGTGTCGACCATTCTCGAGCATATCTCTCAAGCGATACGTTTGGGTCAAGCGGGACCTTCGGTGGATATTTCGCATTTAATTTCAGATGAGCTTCACCAGACAATTCTTCAAGTCATTCAAGAGGTAGGCGGAGAACAATTAAAACCGTTCAAGGAAAAGTTACCTCCAGAAATATCATATGATGACATTCGTCTTGTGTATGCAGCTAACAGTATTAAAGCTGTAAATAGCTAAATAGCTTGATTTTAATATGTTTGATATAATGGAGTCAATGTCAACGTAATAAGGAGTGTGTATGAACAGCAATTGTGGGCGAATAGAAAAGAGGGCCCAAAAGCGAGAGAAAATCATATAAAAGAGAATTAAAAAAAAGATTATTCCCAAG
>JACDDG010000305.1 GCA_013817115.1 Parachlamydiaceae bacterium
AAGATGCCCTGCTCGATGAAAACAATGGGCTGGAAACCTCTTTTTTGAACATTCAGTGAGATAATTGCACCTAAAAAATCGATCACGTCATTTGCAAAGAGCTATAGGTAGTGAGATGAATGGTAAAACCAAATTACCCTCTATCATTGAGCAAGCAAGCAAAATTGCAGAAACAACTTCTAGACTTTCAGTTGGAAAATATTTTAAAGAAGCGAAAGGAGAAGGACAGTCAGAATTGCCAATTCAACTTGTTGGATATTCATTCCCCCCAAATCAAATGATTCTTCACTACAATTACCCCTTACGCAATCACAGCGCTACTTTTGCACTTATCTTTGATAAACCGACAGAGACATGTTCACTCGATGTTAAATTTCTCGGGGAAGCCAGAGCTCGATTCATGGACATGAGCTGTGCGTTACAATTTCTGGACTCCCTACAACATGTTAAACTGTTAAAAGTGCCAGAAATAAACAATATGGAACTTAGCTTCACGTTAAAGTTGGATGATTCAGAAAGTATCCTTAATGCGTTCACTGAGCTGAAAAAACAGGCGGAGTTAAGTTTGTTACAAGGGAATGAGGCATATTACGATAAACTCTTGATGTGGGTTACAGAAAAATATGGAAATAATTCGACTATAATAGAAAATTTAGGGCTATTGAGTAAAATAACAAACATTAGATTGGCAGTTTATTTTCATTTTGTGGGATACATACTATCTGAAACTGAAATTAAATATTGGGATTTATTTATTAGTGGGTTTTATATTATTCTCCCTTTTGGATGGAATCACATTAATAAGGTTTTTGATCAAATCCTGGAACATGTACAGAATAATGTGAGCATCGACAATGAATTTCTTGTAAAAGCGGAACGTCAACTAAATGAACTCGCACTCTCTAGTTCGAGCAATAAAGATATGCTGCGATACCTATTTTCTAAAAATTCCAAAATTATTTCTAATGCTGATATCGCAAAAATCATATTTGACCCCAAGGTATTAAGAAAAGTAGAATTAGATGCTGAGTTGAAAAAAATTCGGGATTCGACTCTTCCGTTCCACAATTACGGAGATGATGATTTTTGGACTGTTTCCCGCTGGGAATCAGTCGCTAATCGATTGCTGGAGGCAAATATTGGCACCGAGCAAGCTCTTCTGATTCACGATGACCCTAATACTGACCCAAAAATAAAAGAAGTCCTCGCGAAGGCTTTAAAAAAATAGAAGTAAAACTTTGATCGCAAAATCTTGTTATATTTTATAAATTACTCCCGGCGCCCGGAGGACTGACACTTTACAGAATATTGATTAAAAGAAGATTTGGCAAAGATTGGGTTCTTTTTCAATCACTTCAAAATCATCGATAATCCCTTGTTGGTGACGAATATCTTCCTCTGTATGTACAGGTATAGGATCAAATCCTTTTGCAATAAGAAGTTGATTGCAGAAGTTTCTTATTTTAAATTGGTTGTCTTTAATATAAAGCTCTGTTGCTGAAATTAACCGGTTCATATTTGCTTCACTGCTATCATCGAGTTCATACTCAAGTACGGAAATTCTAGGCTGGAATTCAAAATAATCTTCATTGGGTTTACGCAATAATTCAGATTGGATTTGAATTTTCGAAATGAGGCTTGCTTCATCTGCGTTTAAATTCATTGAAGTCGCTATATAGTTCCATATCCAGTAAAGACCCCCTTGAAAATATAGGTTTGGTACAGAAAGAGGACGAGGGGGAGCTCCGGTTCCAAAGTATCCAACAAGTAATGGCTTTTGACTGCCATATAATAAGTGAGCATAACTTATTCCGATTGCAGAGGGGTTGTTTGCGTAGCAGCCTCCATCAACAAAGTGGTACTCCTGCCCGTCAAAGGGGATTGAATAATAGGGAAAGTAATAAGGTGCTGATCCACTTGCTTTAAGGACGTCTGTTACATGAACATTTTTTGCGGCTTCTTCACTAATGGGAGGGGCATTTTCATTTTCTAAATTAATAATTTTTTGTTTTGAAAACCACCAAGGAGAACCTCCTCGAGAAATCTCTGATGAAGGTATAACAACATCTTTAATCGAATCAGAAATCACCATATCTCCGAAATGTTCTTTCAAAGCTTTGTCAAGATTTGTTGTGCTATATTTCGATGTAAATAATGCAGCTATTTTGGGCAGTGGATTCATCGATTGGGGAAAAATTGTCGCTGCATTTTTTTTCAAAAATTCAACATTTTCGCGAGCTGTGTACTTTAGAAGGAGGGACCCTTTTTCTTTCGGAACATTCAGTCCTATAGCTAGCATACCCCCTACAGAAGTTCCTGCAAAACAGTCCACAAGTTCGACCATGCTGCGCTTTGTAATTTCTTCTATCTCTTGGCAGATTCTAGCGGCGATTGCGCCCCTAACTCCACCTCCGTTGAAAGAGGCAATCACTCTGACTTTATTTTCATGATTTAGCGGATAGTTAGGTCCAGTTATGTGATTATATGTGGGTTCCATGTCATGCCTCTTGTTGGATTGGCCTTGCTTAAGACGTAGCAGAATTCTGTATATTAATGCAACTTATTGATGGATTTTAATGTATGGTATGTAAAATTGAGGTAAATAATTTTAAATTTCAATTAGCATGCCTAACATTATTTGTTTTTAGTGCGAATTTGAAATTTTAGAAGATTTTTTTATCCATTGATTCAGAGGTAGACAAGGTATATGAAGGGAATTTAAGGAGGATTAACTTTCGCTTATACATTAAATTTTTATTAACTCACAAGGCACAAGGGCACAAAGGGCAAGGGACAAATTTAAGACAGAAGCCATTGACAGAAAGTTATTTAATGGGTATTTTCATCAAGTATACAAAAGGAGTTTTAAAGATGAGATCAACACGTCTAATGAAAAAGTGGGCAGGTCGTTTGTCTATTCTCATTGCATTGTTCGGTCTTATACCTACAATCCTACAAGGTGAGGAATCCGTCGCTTCTGAGCTTGTAGATATTCAATTATTCATTCCTAAAATTCAAGTAGATCTTAAATATGCAACTACCGATAACTTTACAGGAAAAATCGTATACAATTTTAACTGTTGTTTATTACTTAAAGAAGTTGCTCTAGGTTTGTGTGATGTTCAAGCTGAGCTTGAAACAGTTGGTTTGGGTTTAAAAATTTGGGATGGATTTCGACCTGCGGCAGCGCAGAGGAAATTGTGGGAATTAGTACCCGATGAACGGTATGTGAGCGACCCACAAAAGGGTGGAAGACATACACGAGGGACAGCCGTAGATTTAACCTTGATCACGAAAAATGGCCAAGAATTGTTGATGCCTTCTGATTTTGATGACTTTAGCGAAAAAGCGCACCAGGATTATATGGAAGCGTCTTTTGAAGCGATCAGAAATCGTGAGTTCCTGCGAGAAGTTATGGAGAGGCATGGTTTTACAAATCTGCCCACAGAGTGGTGGCACTTTGACCTAATCGGCTGGGAGAATTACCCACCCATCGATTTCACTCCTCAATAAAAATATTTAGTTGTATTTTAAAAGAATGCTTTCGCTCTTTTACCTACGAACGTCTGCTCAGAGTCTCAAACCACAAGACCCCTATGCGTGGCGCAGGAGTTTAAATGATACCTATCTGCCGCGCTCATCTCCTCGGCAATAGCTTAGGCTATTACCCCTCGCTGATCGTTGCACGCATAAGGATCATGTGGTCTGAATCTAATTTTTAAAGGGCTCACGCTCATACATCTTGCGCATTCATCGATAAATTGGTTGATATAAGTTCGGTAAAATTTAACGTAATAAA
>JACDDG010000306.1 GCA_013817115.1 Parachlamydiaceae bacterium
AACATGCGCATTGGCGTTGTAGATGATACTGGGAATGTAATTGAAAAAGTTATTATTCCGACACGTGTAGAACTAGGTGCCAATGCTATTATCACAAATTTGACCACAGAAATTTCTAGTTTAAAACTTCGTTTTGAAGATGTTAACACGCCTCTCTCGGCTATTGGAATTGCAGCGGCTGGTCAAGTTGACGCAAATACCGGAAACATAAAATTTGGACCAAACCTGAATTGGAACGATGTTCCCATTGCTTATGTATTGCAAAAAAATTTAAATATGCCGGTTTTTGTCGCAAATGATGTCCGTGCAGCAACTTTCGGAGAATGGCGTTTCGGTTCTGCAAAAGGGATGCAGGATTATATTTGCTTGTTTATTGGTACTGGCATAGGGGGTGGTATTGTGTCTGACGGCGTGCTGATGACTGGTTGCAACAATTCTGCAGGAGAGATAGGCCATATGGTAATATCAGGACAAGGTGAACTTTGTACGTGTGGAAATTTAGGTTGTTGGGAGACGCAAGCTGCCGGTTGGGGAATTGCTAAGCTCACCCAAGAAGCTATCCGGAAAGATCCCAAAAAAGGATCAAAAATATTAGCTCGTGCTCATGATAAACTTGATCAAGTAAATGCAAAACATCTATTTCAGGCCTTAATTGATCACGATCCTTTAGCAGAATTTCTCATGCGTGGAATTGAAAAGGCCTTGATTGACGGATCAACATCCCTAGTTAATATATTTAATCCTGAATGTCTTGTGTTTGGTGGTGGAATCATCGACGGAGCCCCTTGGTTGATTGATGTGATCGATAAGGGTGTTCGCCGGCAAGCATTAAAAAGCGCTACTGAAAAGTTAAAGATTTTACCTGCTCAAAATTTTAAAGATGCTCCTATAATAGGCATTGCAACTATGGCTATGGAGAAGATACAATCCCATAAAACTTTATAAATAAAGGGAAACATGGGATTTACAGTAAATTTAGTCAATCAGTTGGTTCAAGAGATGATCCCTCCTTCTGTAGCATTGCCAAAAGGGGTAATGAACTGCTGTTCTTTATTGCATTCTTTAAGAGTTTATTGGCATCATGGTCGACAATGGAAAAAGCATACCAATCCGGATAATTTTTTTAAAATTCTAGCTGACCGAGGGCTTCCATTTATTTTAGGTTCAGGCACAGGCGTTAAATTTGCAGCCAAGTGCATTCATATCCTAAGGTGTGTTACCGACATTACTCATCAATATGCGAAGTTGTATCGTGCTTATGTAAAAATCGAAAACTTGATTTGGGGGTACTACCCGGTACTTGATGAAACTTCTTGGCATACAGAGACATCTTCCAAATCAAGTTACATCTCAGTGGTCGGTTCAGTAACAGACTTTTTTAAAAGAAAAATAAATTTTATCAAAATGCTGGCGTTCAGAATTTACAAGCTTGTCAAATGTATTTTTAAAATTAGTATGCATACTATGGATACAGTGGAAGCTGCTTCTACAAATGAAATTGTGAGCAGTCTGATTCGGATTAAAGATAAGTATCCTTTCAATGAAGGGGAGCTTACCGAACTCTTTATAGAGAAATTAAAAAAAAATCGGCCGCTAATTCAAAAGATTATATCAGGATTAAGGACTGATGCAGATGTAGATCAACTTATAGGAAACCTCGAAGGAAAAATAAATAAAGCTCAAGCCGTAGTCACAACGGTTTCAAAAGTTGGAAACAGCATCTTTGATATTTTAGCTATAGTTGTAAAAAACCTAAGTTTTGGCTTGTCTAGTAACTTAGGCTTGTCAAGTTATCTCCCTACTTTTTTGATTCCTCCCTTGTGCCTTCCTGCTACAGCCTCACAACGTGATTTCGGAAGGTTTGTTCCCAGAAAATGGATTACACTAGAAAAGCTTCAACCTAAGCTGCATGCGCAAAAAATGAACATAAAGATTCAGCAAATGGCTGAAGAGTATGAAATTAAACTTTGTAAAAAGAGATTAAAAAGAGTACAAGTCTGTTTGGAAGGGTGCAAATTAAAAGCTTGACACTTGACAATATGTTATTAATTTTACAACCACAGAGATCGCGGAGATATTATGACAGCCTCAAACGCTGAATTTAATTGGAAATGTCATCCCCAAGCTGAAGCACTCTGTTTAAAAATCTTGCAAGCGTGCTGTCAGGCAAATTCTGACGTAAATAAGTTGCAAGAAGATCTTTTAGAACAAACTAGCACGCGTCTTTTGGATTGGGTGGACCATTTTGAAGTCGGTGGAGGAAGTGAATTTGAAAAAAATGCCTATTCTTCAGGTTATGTTCAAGAGACTGTGACGGCTGAATACCGTGTGATAGTGCATCCGGGAGCTCAATTACCTCGTATTGTTGTCTATGACAGCCTTCCATCTGTTATTGGTGTTGCAGTTTCAGTTGAGGACATCGCTGATTTTTTAATGGTGAGAGGACATTACGGATGGATTGAAGGAATACCCCTAAGTATTTTTAGACGCTGTTCAATTTCAGAAGTTAATGATGTAAAATTTTGGATTGTGGAAAGACGAGCCACAGGAACAATGCTTCCCCATTACGGAGATGAGCATTCATTGGAGAAATATGAGGAAGCTAAGGAGTTATGGAAGACCCGTTTGCGTCATTCTAGAGAAGGGGAAGAGGAACAAATTAGGCATGCACTGGAACTAGCGTCTGAACTGGTGACATTGCTGGGGCAAGATTTGGCTGCGTGGATCATCCTCGAGTGCGAACGAGATTACTGGGAAAGACGTAACCGTGCTGCTCAGGTTCAAAAAAATCGACAAGATCGTTTGGGAATGGGATGGGCAAATCATGATCATCACACCTTTCGATCATCAAGGCAGCATTTTGTTGGTTTAGTTCGACTTTTTGAGATTTTAGGATTTCATTGCCGTGAACGTTTTTATGCCGGTGCTGAAGCCGGTTGGGGAGCTCAGGTAATGGAAAATCTGCGTTGCAAACTTGTCTTGTTTTTAGATGTTGACCTATTGCCTGAGGAGGTTGAAATTGATTTTGCACATCGTCAGTTGCAAGATGTTGAAAAGTTAGGCACGGTAGGGTTGTGGTGTGCACTTCATGGCGATTCAATTTTACGTTCAGGCATGCACCATCTTGAAGCGCAATTTTTGTTTGAAAACTTGACAGATGATTTGGCTCACCAGGGAATTGCAATGATGAAGCCCTTCAGTGATTTTAGTTATTTGAAGCAAGCGTTTACTTCGCCTGAAAAATGGGAGGTTGATCCGAAGCAAATTGATAAATTACAAAAAGAAGGAAAGATCACCCTTGAGCAAGCCGAAAAATTTAAAGTGGAAGGTGCAGTAGGCAGCCATCTTGAGAATTTGCAGCGCAGAGACGGTTATAAGGGGTTTAATCAAAATAATGTGAGCACGATTATCAAAGCAACGGATCCTCGTAGTAGCTGAGGCTTACCTTATTTAGGTGTGAAAATGATTGGGTCTAATCTTCTGTGAAACATTTTGAGGTTACGTAAGGCACGGCTACAATGTAGCACGTCATTCCAATCATGCTTTTAACTTTTTTGAAAAATATGGTGGTAAAAACATACCTAGAATTTAAGGATTTCTATTTGCATGAGCCCTTTTATGCCGTGCTTGCAGGACTCGCGAGACACGGAGGCCTGGGACTCAAAAATGCCTCGGGAGCCCTGTAAGGACGGCAGTGCGCTCGTGAGCGTACACATTTAGCAAGGTGAAAGTCCTTGTCAAAGGTAGCCAAGCCTTTGTAACTGAAAATAACTGCG
>JACDDG010000307.1 GCA_013817115.1 Parachlamydiaceae bacterium
TGTGTAAGACAGGAGCTCTACCAACTGAGCTATACGCCCGGACATATAGTAATCACTATATGTGTTATGACAATTTCGAGCAACAGCTATTTTAACAATATAATTAATTGCTCTTATCCACCTCAAAACCAATCAGTTACAGTAGATATCAGAAAGAAGCTACACCTTTCAAAAACGCCCTTAAATTCGTCCAAACTTACCGTTTCAGCTGATTTTCCTATGGTAAAAGGCCTGATGTTGAACTGGCTGGCTGGCTGGACGAAATAAAGCCATAGCGAAATAAAGATCATGTGACTTATAACGAAGAGCGTTCAAATCTTGGATTTCTGGCTTTGAGAAAGCGCGATTAGCGATCAAAAACGACCCAAATATTATAATATGTCGCCGTTTTTGATCGCTAATCGCGGAAGCTTTCTCTTGCCAAAAACCAAAATTGGAACGCTCTTCGGCACCCAACCTAAACTTTAAAACACTCAAAAATCCTTAAAATATCCTTGACTTATATGCCAATACCCACTAGACTATTGTTTTAACTCTTTTATTAAGTACTTACGATGCATTCAACTTCTACGTCTGTTAAAACATTTGGCTCACAGTTATTAATGTATTCTGCCGTGGCTCTTGGAGCCTTTTTGGCTGCTTTTGCTATTTCTGTTTTTTTTGTTCCAAATAATTTAATTGACGGCGGTACAGTTGGCGTAGCGATGATTCTTGCCACATTATTTGGTCAGAATTTATTCCCTCTTTTTACTATGTTCACCCTGTTGCCTTTTATCTATTTAGCCTACCGCTCTATTGGCAAAACATTTGTCATACACACCTTGGCTGCCCTGATTCTTTTTGCGACATTTAGCTATGTTCTCCATGTATATTTCCCCTACCTCTCCTTCACCGGAGAAAGTATCGAAAATGTGGTGATCGGAGGTTGTATTTACGGCATTGGCGTTGGAATGATTATTCGTTATGGCGGCTGCTTAGATGGAACTGAAATCCTCGGAATTATGGTCAACAGAACGACAGGGTTTACAGTTGGACAAGTTGTATTTGTTTGTAACATCTTTGTTTTTGGCGGATGGGGCTTTATATTTCAAAACTGGCATCCTCCTGTTCTCTCATTGATTACTTTTATGGTCGTGGCTAAAGTCATGGACCTCGTAGTTGTTGGTCTTGATGAAACTAAATCCGTACTGATCATCTCTTCAAAATCACGAATAATATCGGAAGCTATCATTCATGAATTAGGCCTGGGCCTCACAGTGATGTATGGGAGGGGCGGGTTTTCTGGTGAAGAACAAGAAATCCTCTACGTCATTGCTGAAAGATTACAATTATCGGATCTTAAAGATATCATATATCGCGAAGACCCTTCAGCCTTTATCGCCATCGAGAATTTGCATGAAGTTGCAAATGGCAAACAAGGCTACAAATCTATCAACAAAAAAGCTCGGGTTGAAGGACTCTTTTCCCGTATCTTTAGTAGCGTGCAAAAATAGCCTTTAAGAGGAGCGTTGATGGACCCTGAAAAACGGCCAAATCCAGATGAACTACTGCTCGCTATTCAGCAAAGTGAAATTGAAAGCAATAAAGGCAAGCTAAAGATATTTTTAGGTATGGCCGCTGGAGTTGGCAAAACTTACACAATGCTTCAGGCAGCTCACGGATTGCATCGACAAGGGATTCACGTTGTCATCGGATCAATTGATACCCATGGAAGAAAAGAAACCGCTGCCCTAGTAGACGATCTTACGGTCATTCCTTTACAAAAAATCGCCTATAAGAGCTCTGTTTTTGAAGAACTTAACTTGAATGAAATCCTACGCATTAAACCTCAAATTGTTTTAGTTGATGAACTTGCTCACAGCAACATTCCAGGAGCTTCACATTCAAAACGCTGGCAAGATGTTATAGAGATTTTAGCCAACGGAATCGATGTCTATTCAACCCTGAATGTTCAACATATCGAAAGCTTAAAAGAATTTATTGAAAGCATCACTGGCATTTCGATCAGAGAAACCGTACCTGATTCGATCATTGAAACTGCTTCCGAAATCGAACTCGTTGATATTACCCCCAAAGAGCTACTAGAACGTCTAAAACAAGGTAAAGTCTATCTCGGCGATAAATCTGAATTAGCAGCTCGCAATTTCTTTCAAACTGATCGGCTTACTGCCTTACGAGAAATAGTTTTTCGTTATGCTGCTGAAAAAATTGACCATGACCTTCATAATATGATTTCCACAGCGAGTCGCGCCATAGGTTGGAAACATAGGGAAAAATTACTTGTAGCTATCAACCACACATTGCACTCACAAAAACTAATCAGAACTACGCGCCGCCTTGCTTTTAATTTAAATGCTCCGTGGATTGCATTACACGTCAACGACGGATTACAACTCGAAAAAAAAGATGAAGAATTGCTTGCCAGAAACCTTATGATGGCTCGCGATTTAGGTGCAGAGGTCATGACTGTTATTGATTCAAACGTTGCTAATGGAATTCAAAATATTGGTCGTCACCATGGGGTGACTCAGATCGTAATTGGCCAAATGTCATCACGTTCTGCTTTTGATTACTTGTTTAAATACACTCTTCTTGATGATCTCGCTTTTAACTTCAGTGATTTCGACATTCACATTGTCAGAAAATCAATGTTTGAGCAAATGAAAAACAGGAATTTATTTTATTCCTTTTTTACAGGCAAATACAGACACCTTTATTATGCGCTGACGCTATTGCTACTTATCGCTATTATTCTCTTGTTACTCCTTTTGAAATAGAGTATATAACATTCAATATCTCTATCAAGCGGAGGAACTGTGATGTTACGCATATTTGCTATTGCCATGAGTTTCGTTTTTATAATTTTTGGCGTATTAGGTTTTATGCCTGATTTTGTCGCAAATAACAAACTGTTTGGAATATTTGCTATAAACACTTACCACAATTTACTGCATCTGTGCATCGGACTTCTCGGGCTTCTCTGCGCCTTAAATGGGATAAAATCATCAAGATATTTTTTTATAAGCCTAGGAGTTGCTTACGGATTAATAGCGCTTATAGGGTTATATGATGTTTCAATAGCTCTATTGCGTTACATCGCCTCGAATGGAGCAGACACTTGGTTGAGTGCAACTATAGCAGCTTTTTCCTTGTATATTGCTTTCAGTTATTCTCGCAAAAAAACCCAAAGACTATAAAGGATAATACATATGGGCTTGGCAGAAGAATATACTTCTAATGCATTTTCCACCGATTCTTGGAGAGTGTTTCGTATTATTTCAGAGTTAGTAGAAGGTTTTGAAACAATGACTCAACTTGGCCCTGCGGTATCAGTTTTTGGTTCTGCACGCCTCCAACCTGCCAGTCCCTATTACAACCTCGCTATTGACGTAGCTCAAAATATATCTAAAAAGGGCTTTGCTATTATCACTGGTGGAGGTCCGGGGATCATGGAGGCTGCTAATAAAGGTGCCCAATCTGTCAATGGACCCTCATGCGGAGTAAGTATTGATTTACCTACAGAAAGTAATTCCAACTTTTTCATCGACCTTAAATACAATCTTCGGTTTCGTTACTTTTTCATTCGAAAAGTGATGTTTATACGCTATGCTCAGGGATATGTTTTTTTACCCGGCGGTGTTGGCACACTAGATGAATTGTTCGAGGCTTTAACTCTTATTCAGACTAAAAAAATTCGCCCTTTCCCTATTTATTTAATGGGTAAAGACTATTGGAAAGGAATGATGGACTGGATATCAAGTACAGTGCTGGAG
>JACDDG010000308.1 GCA_013817115.1 Parachlamydiaceae bacterium
CACTGTAAAACCTATCGTTGATGTATTGAGAATGTATTCTAGAATATATCAACTAATTTTGCCATAAAAATAAAAAAAATTATTTTTGTAAAGAAAAAGATGTGGGTAGAAGTATGGCTGCACCCGCACCCGGGGCTATTAACAGTTCCCCCTACCGAGGGATAGAACATCGTTAAAATACGGCTAAATTAAAATCTAGAAAAGCAATTCATGCTCCTATCCCCCGGTAGGGGGAACTGTTAATAGCCCCGGTTGCAGCGATAGCGGAACCCGGGGTTCGGATCATTACAAAACGTGCGCCCCGGCAGGGGCGCCAGAAAGCCACCAAAGTGCGTAGCCGTAGCCCCCGCTGTAAGCTTTTCCACACATTGCTTTACGCGAGTTTGGCTCTTCCGCAGTTGTAAGCTGAAAAAAAAGTTCAGCCTGTTTTTTCTGCATAATTTTCAAAAAAAAGATTGAGTTAAAGGCATGCGATGTTTAGTGTCAACGTAGCTTACATAAGCTACATCTTTGCTTCGTTTTTGGGCTGCTCTTAAAGCCTTTTGTGTTCTCTGTGGTTGTAAATAAATTACAAAAAAGCAGCGTATTCGTTTGGCGAGTTTTTTATAATACAAAGACACAAAGATGTAATAAATGTAAAACACCATTCTCCTTTTACCCTTAATAATGATTTCTATTTTTTTTCGTTAATATTTCTTTTATTTTCTATTGCTTTGTTACATTACTATTGCTATACTTATTATATATTTAATGGTTCTTCTCAAAAAATTGGCAGCTTTCATCTATGCTTTATGAGCAGCTGCACAAAGAAACCAACTTTTTAACATTCTTTTAAGGAGAAGTAATGGACTTTATTTCAAAAAGACTAAGTTACCTAGAAATGCAAAATATTGCTAGAAATTCGCGATTAGAAAATTCATCAAATTTAAATAGGGTCAAATTGAGCCTTTCTGAAAGACTTGTTACATTTGCATTAGGAGTTTTTACAGCTCTTGGTGTGATTCTTACACTCAGCCAAAATAAACTTCTCTGTAATGCAACTAAAGAACTATTTGCACAATCCTGGACCGGTATAG
The DNA here is from genome assembly GCA_013817115.1 of Parachlamydiaceae bacterium. Lineage (GTDB taxonomy): Bacteria > Chlamydiota > Chlamydiia > Chlamydiales > Parachlamydiaceae > JACCRY01. The sequence goes on from JACDDG010000308.1 coordinate 1,077, forward strand.
TTTATAATGTTCAAGAGAAGAAAATCACGAATGTCGCAGAATGTGCTCGAATGGCAAGAGAACTTAATAGCGTGCTCGGAAATCATAGTACAAAAGTGACAGTAGCTGATATTGAATCTTTTTTAAATAGAAATGGACGTCTTCAAATATGGAAAGAAGAGGAAATCATTCCCCTAAGCCGACATGAAAAATACATTGTTGGCTGCACCTCAGGGGCAAATAGGTCGCAAGCTCATTTTGGTTATTTATCAGAAAATAAGATAGAAGTTCTTGCCGTCCTGGCTGGTGGGGATAGTGGTTTTAATCTTGATGCTGAATTTCCACTTGTTGGCCCTCCCTACGGCGGTGATAATATGGGATATAATGATAGAAGTGCATTCATGGAATGCTTTGGAATTGATAAAGTTGATCAGCTCGGAGTAGCGGAGCTCGGTGAATATCAATATGATGATTTAAACCAAACAAAAGAATTTTATAAAAATTATGTCAATTCATTGAGTCCAACTCATTTTATTACATATGGATTAAGTGGATCAAACACGTTACGCAGACTTTTAGAAAGAGTTACCCAATCTTTAGAAGGATTTACCCTTACTTTTATTAACTGGAATGATGAAATTGGGCAACCTGTTAATGGAACGGAAGCCTATTCAATAGACGCCTACATGGGAATGAAAGAAAAAATTAGTAGATATTTTCCCATTGTTGGGTAATTCGTAAGTTGTTTGAATGTTTGGAGCCTTCACCTGGATCCAACATTCAATGAATTTTTCTATCCTTCCCAGATATTTGCCTAAACCAGTCATGTTAGCGCAAAATTGATATTTCTTTTAATTCTTAGATCTGTTAAAATCTATCTCTGATCTTTTACCTTAAACCTTTCTGAGAATTATTTACTAATGAATAACAAATCTATTAATGAAAATTACGTCGATAATATCCTTAGGTATTTACCTAAACCAGTCATTTTAGATCCAGCAAATGGAGAAAATAAAAGTCGACGAAGTACAATTTTTGATTTTTTCAAGAGTATTGCCATTTATTTAAGCTCTGGCCTATGTCATATAGCGAATAAAATCTTTTTACATTTTAGGCTTACCGCAAATGCAATTTTTGGCGATGGTATCTGGTATGATGAAAGAAAAGCTCGCGGTTTAGTTGTTGAATATGTCAGCAACCCTGCCTGCCGAGATAAACTAAAATCTTGTCATAAGAAAATTGCAGAGATTTATGATCGTCTTGTCAATTTATCTAATGGTAAAGAGGTTATCCGTGGTATGGGAAATAAGCTCTTTGAAATACCCGACCAAGAAGAGATCATTTTTGATGAAAACGAAGACCCTCGTGGTGGAGAACTGCTTCTTAATGAAGAATTAGATTTAGAGATTTTAAAAGATTTTTTAATCCCCCCAAGTTTAGAAGAGATTAATGCACTTTTTGCCGATGGGACTTGTTATGATGAAAGAAAAGCTCGCGGATTTGTTTTTGAATATGTCAGTAATCCAGCCTGCCGAGAACAACTAAAATCTTGTCACAAGCAAATTTCTGAGATTTATGATCGTCTTGTCAATTTATCTAATGGTGAAGAGGTTATCCGTGGTATGGGAAAGAAACTCTTTGAAGTATCATACCAGGAAGAGATCATTTTTGATGAAAACGAAGACCTTCGTGGAGAGCTTTTTATTGAAGAATTAGATTTAAAGATTTTAAAAGATCTTTTTATCCCCTCAAGTTTAGAAGAGATAAATGCAAACTTGGGCGATGGGACTTGGTATGATGAAAGAAAAGCTCGCGAATTCATTGTTGAATATGTCAGTAATCCAGCCTGCCGAGAGAAACTAAAATCTTGTCACAAGCAAATTTCAGAGATTTATGATCGTCTCGTCAATTTATCTAATGGTGAAGAGGTTATCCGTGGTATGGGAAAGAAATTCTTTGAAGTACCATACCAGGAAGAGATCTTTTTTGATGAAAACGAAGACCTTCGTGGAGAGCTTTTTATTGAAGAATTAGATTTAAAGATTTTAAAAGATCTTTTTATCCCAAGTTTAGAAGAAGAAATATTTGATTTAACGGATACGCTGCTAAAAACTGACTCCGAAAATTCTTTTGGTCAATCATATGTTTTTTCCCATATTGACGCCCTTAAAGTTCCGACGAATAAATATCTTTTCCACATTCATGCCGATGAATTTGGAGCCTCCTCTACCCTTGAAGGTTGGCAAGCAAGTGAGGCGATTCAGTATCTTCAAGCCTATTTGGAACAGTCAAACAAAAAGCATGAGTTAAAGGCTCCCTACTCATCAGAAATGATAGAAGAATTGGGAAATGCCTTCAATATGCTGACAGAATCACCTAAAATAGGTAATTCAGAAAAAGAAACATGTCAAAAAAATATTGAAAGAGGGCAGAGAAGGATTAGAGAGGCGTTTGAATACAAGAAATCTTTGCTCATTTTTGGAGGATGGGTAGAGCTCCAAGTGGACATGCTATCTACTATGAGGTCATTCCAGATACCGACCATAGTGCAACTTTTAGATTATATAATACGGGTGCAGGCATTAATTACCATTCCCATTCGAAAGAAGGGCATAAAGCCAGCAATTGTGGGCGAATAGAAAAGAGGGCCCAAAAGCGAGAGAAAATCATATAAAAGAGAATTAAAAAAAAAGATTATTCCCAAGTGCCCTTAAAA
>JACDDG010000309.1 GCA_013817115.1 Parachlamydiaceae bacterium
CAGAATAATGCTTTTTTTTGGAATGAATTTGCTATTGGAGGAGCACGTTTGTGGGACACTGACGAATTTTGTTTTGATGCATACATCGAATATAGGGAAAACCCCAAGGCAAAGATTTCAGATAAGCACCCTTCAAGTGAAGAGACAGAAAAAATCTTTCAAAGGGAGCTTCTAAGGCTAGAAACAAGTCTGAAGATGTTAGAGGCAAAGGCTCGACCTGATCAAATTCGTATTGCGATGACACATTATCCGCCTATAGGGGCTGAATTGCACGCTTCTAGAGCTGCGGCTATTCTTGAAAAGTATAAAATTTCTGTTTGTGTTTTTGGGCATCTTCACAATGTGATTCCCGGAAGCATTCCCTTTGGAATAAAAAATGGCGTAAAGTACGTTATTACGGCCTGTGACGCTGTGGAGTGCGTGCCAGTGAGGATTGTCTGAAAAAAATAATTACGTTAATCTCTTACAAGGTTCCTTATTTTACCACCACAGAGATCAATGAATCGACTTTGTGAATTTTTATTCTTTTGGTGAAGAATTTAAAACCTGAATTTCCTGTCAGCCTCGTAGGGGTGAATTATAAAGAATTGTGGCTACTGCACTTACGTGGCTTTTTAGCGCCCCTGCCGGTCGGCAGCGGCGCAAGAAAACCACAAAACATTCCACTCACTATTGCAACACTTCAAATAAACGCTACCTAATAGCCTCAGCATAACGCTCTTCAACGTTTTTCCAGTTGACGACTTCCCAAATTGCTTTTAGATAATCCGGACGTGCATTCTTATACTGAAGATAATAAGCATGCTCCCAAACATCTATTCCTAGTAACGGAACATAGCCCAGCATGCTTACAGGGTCTTGATTTGGACAGGTCAAAATACACAATAATTTAGTCTCTTTATGAAAACCAAGCCACCCCCACCCCGAGCCTTGAACAGCGCCAGTCGCAGTGTTAAATGTCTCAATAAACTTATCTATTGACTGCCACTTATCTTCGATAGCTTTACGTAAAGCACCTGATGGTAACACGCCTCCACCACTTGTTTTTGGAGCTAAATTTGTCCAAAAAATAGAATGATTAATGTGACCACCGCCATTAAATTTGATGGCCGCTTGCAGTTCGATCATCTTCGTAATGTCATTCTCTTTTTCAGCTTTAGCATTGTGCTCTAAAGCCTTATTAAGATTGTTAACGTATCCCGCATGATGCTTGTTGTAATGCAAGGACATGATATCTGCGCTAATCACAGGCTCTAATGCATCAAGGGCATAGGGCAGAGCTGGAAGTTGAAATGACATAATGGAACTCCTATAATTCAGGTTATTTGAAACGATGCTATACCGAAGAGCGTTCAAATTTTGGTTTTTAGCAAAGAGAAAGCTCCCGCGATTAAGCGATCAAAAATGACCCCATATTATAATATGGGGTCATTTTTGATCGCTTAATCGGCGGGGCTTTCTCAAAGCCAAAAATCCAAAAACTGAACGCTCTTCGGTATTGATAATCCTAAGAATATTTTGCTTGGGAAGATATGATATTTTTTGAGTCAGCGGTAGACTTTTTTCAAAAGCTTTACTCAAACTCAAAATTTGTTGATGTTAGAATATCCTTATTTATGTATGTTAAAAAAAAAGAGTTAATACATAAATTTCGGGCCAAAACGACTATACCCACGTTGAGTATAGTCTAGTGCCTAGTAAAGTATTTTTTGAGACTCCTAGGGCTGATTGAAAGCCCGGGGAGCTTTCAATCAGCCTAGTACTGTGTCTTGCAAATCCGCTCCAATAAAACTCCGCGAAAGCGCTCGCGGTTAAATGATCAAAAATGGCCCCATATATGAATATTGGGTCATTTTTGATCATTTAACCCCGGGCACTTTGGCGAAGTTTTATTGTAAGCGGATTTGCAAGACACAGTACTAGGTCAATAAAACTTTACTGGGTAGTTGGTCTGAGTTGAGGGGTTTTATGGTTAGTCAAGTGACATATGCAAGAACAGTTCGAAATCCACATAATAAGAGAATAGGTAAGCAGGACCAAGTTCCTGATATGAATCGCGTAGCTGCGATTGTTTTAAGTGGGGGAGAAGGCACCCGGTTGTTTCCATTGACTTTGAGTCGGTGCAAGCCTGCTCTTTGTTTTGGAGGTCGTTATAAACTGATTGATATTCCAATTTCTAACTCAATTAATTCGGGCTGTAATAAAATTTTTGTTGTCACCCAATTTTTATCAGCATCCTTACATCAGCATATATTCAATACTTATCGGCCGGATAATTTTAACTTGGGGTTTTTAAAAATCCTTTCTGCAGAACAAAAACCCTCCAAGCAAGGTTGGTTTAAGGGGACAGCTGACGCTGTCAGGCAAAATATTGAATATTTGCAAGAAGTTCCCGTAGATTATTTCCTAATTTTGTCCGGCGATCAGCTCTACACAATGGACTATAGCGAGATGCTCCAAGCTGCAGTAAAAAGCAATGCGGATGTGGTGGTGGCTGCATTGCCTGTGGGAGCTGAAGACTGCAAGCGTATGGGAATTCTTAAAACGGATGCTCAAAATAAAATTATCGACTTCATCGAGAAGCCTCAAGATTTATCAGTTATTAAACATATGCAGCTTTTGTCTGAAGTTGATGAAGAGGCCTCACAAAAGTACTTAGGCTCTATGGGGATATATCTTTTTAAACGGGAAGCTCTATTAAATTTGTTGAAAGAAGATTCCCGTGAGGATTTTGGAAAGCATTTACTTCCCACAATGATTCAAAGGGGAAAAGCTGCTGCGTATGTTTTCGAGGGATATTGGGAAGATATTGGTACTATCGAATCTTTTTATAATGCAAACATCGCATTAACGGCCAAAGAACCTCTTTTGGATTGTTATGATGAGTTCAATCCTATTCACACAACGCGCAGTAATTTGATGGGACCGAAAATTTTTAATACTTTGATCAATCAAAGCATTCTTTGCGAAGGATGTATCTTAGAGGCTGATGAAATAAGCTATAGTATATTAGGCCCAAGGACAGTGGTTAAAAAGGGGACTATCATTACTTCTTCCTACATCATGGGGCATGACTATTATAACTTACCGGCAAAGACTGAATCCCTTCCCGAAGAGTTACACATCGGAAAAAACTGTATTATTACCAAATCGATTATCGACAAAAATGTCTGTATCGGCGACAATGTCCGTCTGATCAATAAAAACAATCTCTCTCATTATGATGGGAATAACATATACATTCGCGATGGAATTATTATAGTCCCTAGAGGTGCTACTATTTCTGACGGGTTTGTGCTTTAACACTTGTAGTACTTATATGGCTGTATGGGCAATTGCAGATTTGCATCTTTCGTTTGGTGTTCCTAATAAAACAATGGACATTTTTGGAAGTCAGTGGGTCAATCACACGGAAAGGGTGAAGGCCAACTGGAAAGCCTTGATTGCTCCTGAGGACTTGGTTTTAATTCCTGGAGATATTTCTTGGGCGATGACACCGGAACAGGCTAAAATCGACTTAGATTGGATCGCTGAACTTCCTGGCACAAAATTACTATTGCGAGGCAATCACGATTACTGGTGGGCCTCTTTAAAACAAATTGAAAAAGTTTTACCTCCCTCGATGTATTTGATTCAGAATAATGCTTTTTTTTGGAATGAATTTGCTATTGGAGGAGCACGTTTGTGGGACACTGACGAATTTTGTTTTGATGCATACATCGAATATAGGGAAAACCCCAAGGCAAAGATTTCAGATAAGC
>JACDDG010000310.1:0-906 GCA_013817115.1 Parachlamydiaceae bacterium
CCTTAGAGGGTATCAAAGCTATTATGATTCTTGTCGGAGATGCCGCTAAAAACATCGATAATCACCCTTCTCTTTTTAAAAATAAGACAAGCGTAACTCTACTTAAAGAATATAAACATCTTAATGAATTTTACAATACTCGCATTTTACATCATATGGACGAGGGTATTCTAGGGAAGTGGATATTGGCTATATCACAGCAAACTCAAAATCGGCAGAAAGAATTATACGAACAACAAGAGTTAAAATCACGAGCGAGTCTGCTCAGTGATGCTCCCCGTCACCTTTTTGTTAATCTTGAAGCTGTCAAAAAAGACAGCGAGTATGAGTTGTTTTACATCCGTAAAGAAGATGGATCACTTTTTTTCAGCCCTCGATTACTACGTAATATTAAACTCATTTGCGATTTTTCAAGCGGAGAACTTTCAAAAGATCCAATTGTCGATATGCCTTTATGGGTAGACTTTGAAATGCAATCAGCTGCTAAAGTCATTTTAAATTCCCTTCAAGAATTAACAGAGCAGTTTTTTCATGAATGCCTAAAATATCGCCATCGCGAACTTGTTGCTACAGTGAATAAATGTTTGATGGCTTTATACCTCAGTGCAAATTCAAATAATTTAAGCCGAGAGCTTCCGGAACCGGGAGAAAATCGAAAAAATTGCCGCGATTACTTTAATGATTTCCTTTCATTCCTACATGAAGCCTTGCATTCAGCTGAATACCATAAAATGATTACATATCCTACTGCAAAGGCGAAAGGTATAAATAGTATTCTTACTGAATTAATTCAGGGTATTTGTCGATCTATCTACCTTTCATTGCATCGCTTTAATGATTTTGACGCAACACTTAAACAGCTACTTACAGTAGCATATGAGGGCCAAACAGTAGAAAATCACGATG
>JACDDG010000310.1:916-3750 GCA_013817115.1 Parachlamydiaceae bacterium
CGATGATATTTCCGCAAGAAATAAAATTCATCAAATTGCTGAAAATGAGTATGCAGCCCTTTCAAAACGCTTTAAAAATCACTCAAAAGGCCCTTTAGCCAAAACTCTAGCTTCCATAAAAGATGGATTTTTCCATAGTTTCGATCCATTCACTCAACTTAATTTACCTAGCCAGCTCTATGCGATGGCTTTCAATGGTCATAAAATCGTCAATTTACACCTTCCTTCTCCAACAACACAAGAATATATCCATCGTGTTTCAGTGCTGGATGAATTTAAGTGTTTTTTGCGTAGCTGCATGAGTGAATTCCCTCACCATAAACATTTAATAATTAATCTCCAAGACCGCACCTCATGGAGGGAACATTTCAGATCAATTGCTCTTGAAGAATTACGCACCTATGATTTCGATAAATGCATAGTGGTTGTCACGTTAGCCAAAGACACTGATTTCTATCATCAATTGGCTCCGTATAAACAAGAAAACCATGTAGAAATCTTTCTAAAACATTTTAAAGCACATCTTGGGGATGAAAATTCCGGTTATTATTTTCCTACGACTATTAAATCAGAAATTTTAACGAATTTTGCTGATGGCGTCATGGAAGCTATTCATAGAATATTCTTCTCAAACAAAAATATACTTATTCGAGACCATAGGCTTGATTTCATTGAAATATTTGATCTCTTTTTGACTTTAAAATTAATGGATATTGTTAATCCAAATTCCTTCAGTCTTACTTGTAAGGACGGAGTAGATATTTCTACTAGTTGCAACGCTTTGCTCTTCACCTTTTTGAAAATGATAGGTAAAGAGCCGTTTGATCAGGAAACCTGGGCGCAACTCAATAGAGTTCTACATGCTTCGGCGATATTACTACGCGAACGTTTAATGCTCAAAGATCGATTTGACCGAATGATTAGTGCTCTTAAAGCCATTGAATTTGTGTACCATGATTTAGGACATGAAGTATTCGGCAGAGTGATGCAAGAAGCCTTTGGCCACTACTACAAGAACCAAATTTTTGAAAGTTCGATTGTGGCGATTACTTAATTTTATAATACATAAAGACCTTCAATGCCGTACATCGTAGCATCCCATAATTCAAGCAAAGATGCATATAAATCGTTGCTTTGACTTATATGGTGGCTGCGATGCACGGGGATTGAAATTGAATTGGAAAGACGTGCTACGATTTGCAACTTCACACCGTGCTGACATCAGATTATTTATCAAAAAAACTCATGCGTAAAACTATGTTTGCGTCTATGAGTTAAAAATGAAATAAAGAGAGAATTTAATTTCGCAGAATATTGACCCAGGAATGATAGCATTCTTTAAGTTGGCTATCAATCTGAGCACGCAATTTCAAAAATACCACAGCAAGCTCGAACTCTTTGTGGTGTAAGATCTTATTGCGATGATGTCGCTTGCTCGTTAATGGCGTCAACCGAAACTGGTTAGCCAAAATAAATGTTGCTGTAGCACTGATACGACGAGGAAAATGAGAGAATGCTGCTGTTACAAAAATTTTCATTGTTGATGCCGCCAGCAAAGTCACTTCCCCTAAATGCGGAGCGCTACCATGAACTGATCGATATTGTTCCACTTCACGGGCTAAAATAGGATAAAGTAAACACGCTAACAAAACACCACGATCTAATGGAGATTTCATTTTCTTGCTTTGAAGCTTATCAGCACTAGCAAGCAATAAATAAATCTGTTTCCCTTCAGTTCCTTGTAGCTCTTTAGCAAGAGAAGGTAAGAGCAGATCTAAGAGGCCCGCTTCATGCATCAAATTAAAAAAGGGCGCTGCAGCTCCGGATTCTAACATGCGGAAAAGCTCTTCTAGCAAGCGCGCTGGTGAGCTCTTAAGAATTTCTTCACGACAATTAATCAAAGCTTTCTTTGCATTCGAATCAATATTAAAGCCAAAACGTGCCCTGAATTTCAACAAGCGTAGCATTCGCACTGGATCTTGTCTAAAACGAACTTCTGGATCACCGATAGTGCGCAAAGTCCCTTTATGAATATCATCCCAACCACCGACGTAATCGATAACTTCATGGCTCGCAGGATCGTAAAAAAGACCATTAATCGTGAAATCGCGTCTTAAAACATCTTCCTCTTCACTCCCCCAAATATTGTCTTGAAGGATAAGATCGCTATCATTTTCGCCGGCACGGAAAGTAGAAACTTCAAATATTTTACGACCAAAACGCAAATGAGCTAAGCGAAAGCGTCGTCCGATGAGCAGACAACTCTTGTTAAATAATTGCTTAATTTGCTCCGGCTTAGCTGAAGTTGAAATATCATAATCTTTAGGAATTTTTTTGATCAATAGGTCGCGCACACTGCCGCCGACTAGGTATGCGGAATACCCTGCCCCGCGCAGTTTTTTGATGACATAAGCGGCATCAGAATCGACTAGCTTTGAGTCGATGTCATGTTCACTGGCATAATAAATTTTAGGGCGCACAGAACAAAAAGACTCCATATAATTTGGCTTCACGAAACATTCAGCTTAGCGATAACAAATCGCAAAGTCAACCTAAATCTTCCTGACTTTGTGCCTTTGTGTTTCTAAGTTAAATTTTTTAAGACAATTCAACAAGGAAACACCAAGGCGCAAAGTCACAAAGATAGCTGCAAATATTAGTTTGATTAAAAAGATTATACCGAAGTGCGTCCAAATCTTGAATTTTTGCTTTGAGAAAGCCCCGGGATTAAGCGATCAAAAATGACCCAATATTATAATATGGGGTCGTTTTTGATCGCTTAATCGCGGGAGCTTTCTCTTTGCCAAAATCAAAATTTGGACGCACTTCGGTAT
>JACDDG010000311.1:0-3201 GCA_013817115.1 Parachlamydiaceae bacterium
GGTGTATTCCATTTATTCTCCTTTACTTTGAAGAATATGTTTACACCATTATCACCTTGGAAGGGAAGCAGAAACTTAAATTGACAGTAAAATTTCAAATTTAGGCCATATTTCTGACATGCCAGTGCTGTAGTAGATTTTAATTCAATCTTTTTTAGAAAATTAATGAATGCCTTCTCGTGTTCGAGCGGGCAGGTTGTTTGGACAGAGAATTTCGTCAAAAAAAATCCTCTTAAATCTATGCCAACTTAGGAAACATTCGAGTGCAACATCTCTTTATTAATTTAAATAAATAATTTTTTGATTGAAGTTTTATAGTGCTATCCGCTCTAATGCGACTTTACTAAGAGGGTATAAAAATCGGCGTTTGGGACCCCTCATTAGCACAAAACCTTTTTAAGAAGGTATCATGATCCCTTTCGATTTTCACTATTTATATCCTCAAGTAGCTTATTTAATTGTTCTCAGCTTTATTGCGATGTTTTTACTTTGGCATCTTTATCGATTTAGAGGGAAGCTCAGGTTTTCGCCAGAGATGATTCAACCTCGCTCATTTGTCATTTTTGTCATCAAGGTGTGCTGCGCAGGGACTGCATTGGCTTTATGTGTGTTTGCTTTAATGCAACCAGTAGGAAACGGACGCTATCTTAAAGTAAGACTTTCGGATCAAAAGTCTCAGAATTTGTCAACACAACCCATAGAACTAAAGCGCAAAGCTCATGATATCATTTTCATGGTAGATGCTTCGGCTTCCATGGGGGTAAAAGATGCTCGCTTGCAAAAAAGTCGCTTTGAGTACGCTAAGGTAATTGCAGACGAAATTATTTCGACTCTAACAGGTGAAACTGTCGCTTTATATGCTTTCACATCTAAAATCGCTGAGCTTTCTCCTTTAACATTAGATTACATTTATGTGCGCCTTGCCCTGAAAGCGATGCAAATTAATGAAGGGGATGTAACTGGTACCAGCATCACGGGAGCTCAAGCCGAAATTCGCAAAAAATATTTTTCGTCTACTGAACCTGACGAAGAAAGTAACAGGCTTCGGACAATCATACTTCTTTCAGATGGGGGAGATACGGAAATAGAGGTTCTTTCTGCGGCCGAGAAAAATAAAGCAATCGAAGCTGCCGCTAAGCTTGTTCAAGATGCTGGACAGCATCATCTTCGTATCTATACTATTGGAATGGGCTCTGGTAAAGGGGGGATTGTCCCGGATGTTACTGATGAAGGCAAACCGGTTCAGTCAAAATTAGAACGGGCACTACTCGAGGCAATTGCCAAAAACGGACGAGGGAAGTATTTCGAGGCCAATCGCTACACTCCAGGACAGCTCGCTAAAGAGGTTTTGGCAGATATTGCACAAGACCCTCCTTACTATGATGAAAAACCTCAAGAGATTCAAGAAGCTCTTTTGCAAAGTCTTTTAGGTAGCAGCAAACTTATTTACGATCGGTATTTTCAAGTTCCTTTAGGGATAGGTTTAATTGCACTGGCCTTCATTCTTTTTTTTCCAGAGCGTTTAAAAAAGAATTTTTTACTTTTGCTGTTTTGGATCGTGCCCATTATGGCGCAGGAAGATGTAGATTCACCGGATATGTTGCGTGCTCAAGGGTATGTTGAAGCTCATATGTATGAACAAGCGCGCGCTATTTATGAAAGGATGCTCATTTCGCCTTTACCTGACTTTCAAGAAGCCGCACTACGTTATGATGTTGGGAGCACATATCTTCTTGGGCATGATTGGGAGCAGGCGATAACCCACTATAATGATGTTATTACAAAATTTGATATCTCACAGGCGGATTCCGCTCCTTGGAAGCTTCTAAAAAAAAGGATCTATCGAAATTTAGCTTTAGCTTACTATGAGAAAGCCTTAACCATCTCTAATGAAGAAGCACTTAATGCCTTAAATAAAGCTTTGGAGATCAATGCCCGCCTTCCAAATCAAGAAAGAGAGCCACTTGAGACATACGCTAAAAGAACAATTGCTCTTAAACGGTTGTCAAATGAAAAAAAAAATCAGGACAAGAGTGTTTTTCAAGGTATTTCAAATCTACTCGATGGATTGGAAGCCGCTCAGGAGGGTCTGCATTTTTTAGAGTTTAGATTGATGTCTGCAGACCATAAATCAAATTATAGTGCACTTTTTGCTAAAGAAATAAATGCGTGGATTCCCGTTTGGAGTGAACAGGGAAAAAAAATGGAATCTTCTTCCTGTCTAAGTTTGTTTCAAAAAGCTAGTGGTCTTTATAAATTAATGGTTGAGGAAACAAATAAGGAAAATCTTAATGCTGCTCTAAATGCAGCGAGTAATACCGAGAAAGCGTTAAATATTTTGCTAATGCAAATTTCAGGGGAGAATGCTTCACATTTTTACTTAAGAAGGCTTCTGAATTTCTATCAACGCTTATCTTCTCGTAAAATTTGGAGTAAAAAACTTATTGAAAGAATTACTCAAGGTTATGATGATCTAAAAAAGTTAGATTTGGATAAAATTCTTTTATCCGAACTGGAGCAGAGCGAGCAGAGCTTTCAGGAAGCAATTAAAGCATATAAGGCCAATAAACTTCAATTATCTAACCTATTTCAGGAAGATGGCTTACAATGGATTAAATTAGCGTTGTCTAGAAGTCAAAGTCCAATAAAAAGTATCAATCTTTTAATAAATCTTTTGCAGCAACAAATGTATGCTGAAAATCAGTTGCAGAGATATCAGGCTATACAAAATGCGCAGGAATTATCGTCAAAATTTGAACAAATTGTTAAATCAAGTCAATCAGAAGTGCAAATCTTAGCAACTTTATTTTATTCCCAAGTTTTTGAAGAGCAGGAAGAAGCTTACCATAAAGATCGCATCTGTCAGGCCACACCTTGGGGTGAAGCGCTGCCGCTTTTTGATGAAGGAATGCAATTGGCTTCCCAGGCAAATTCTTTACTAGGCTCCTCAATAAAAGAGGTCGATCAAGTTTTATCTCTTCAGGGTCATGTTATTGGTAAGTGGGAGAAAGCTCTTGCTGAAATAAAAAATCCTACCACGAAACACTCTTCTTGCCACACAGAAGAAACTAAAGATTCAGGGTCAACATCGCAATTAGAAAGCTTAAATACCTTACTAAAGATGGATGCAGATGACCGTCAGCCCTCTAAACCCTTCTCAGGGCAATCAGGAGGTGTCCGGTCATGGTAATAAACTAATTT
>JACDDG010000311.1:3211-3746 GCA_013817115.1 Parachlamydiaceae bacterium
GGTTTAATCCTTCACGGTGTTAGCATCACCTAAAATCCATAAATATTAAAAGGGTTAGGCATGTCAGTTAACATCAGTAATTCAATTTTTTATAGTGCGGTTGTCGGAACTAAAAGTTTCGACAATAAAAAAATAGAAATCGATAAATCAATACCTAAATCATCGCCAAAGAAAGCTATTAATCATTATATAAACGGTAATGTAAAAATTGATTTGTCTATTCCAAAACTTAATTTTAGTAATCTTGCTGAAGGAATAAAGCGAAGGCAGGTAGAAGAACTAAGCACAAATTTGACTGAAGAATTAAATGACGATATTCTAGAGTCTATAATAAGTTGTTGGAAAAGTTTATTAGTAACGAATGTGGCAAATATCTATCCTCTTTTGACTTGTAGTAAACAATTTTATAAGATCTCAATTGTTGTTTTAGCAAAATTGACGAACCTTAATGAAATTTCATGGAATTTGAGGGCTTGTTCACCTTTACCGCGGAAACTTTCGGTCACCAGATCGACGGCTTTAGCCGTCGATCTGG
>JACDDG010000312.1 GCA_013817115.1 Parachlamydiaceae bacterium
ATTTAATAGCCTGAGCTATTGATGAGGAGCAAAGCGCGCCGGATGGCATTTTGTAGCCACTGGAAAATCAAAAAATCACTCGCTCTCGAGTATAGACGGTCTCAACTAGTCAAAAATTATTGTTGCCATCTCTTAAGACATAGTGCAACTTGCACTTGCATTAGCGCTGCCTACGGCAGTTTGGACAGATTGTAGAAATTTTTGCTGCTTAAGAGGTTCGTCACAACGATATATATAACCTGAGTAGTTTACTTCATGAGCCTTAAGAGACATGTGAGCCAATTCAGTAGAGTGCAGATTAAACTTTTGAAGAGCAGCACGAAGCTGCTCTTTTTGTTCGCTTTTTTCTATTTTAATTAAAACAAAAATAAAGTCTAAATTTTGGCGAATACGATAGCTACATCCTTCTGAAAAGCCGTGCTCAATTGTATTTAAAAGCATTACAAAAAGTGTTTTTAATGCTTCGGGTTCAAGCAAAGACCGCATTGTTACAGGCATTAGAGAGAAGAAAAAGTTTTCCAACAGCAATTCATTATAGCGAAAGTCTCCGCCTAAAAGTTCTCTAAGGGAGGTAAGAAGCTCATGTTGCTTAGTTAGCATTCCACCATTGAAATCGCGAAACTCTCCTATAAGCGAAGACAAGTCTGTTACAACAGCATGTCGAGCTTTATAGAGATCAATAGAATGATCGCGACGCAAAAATAAATCTTTTGGCAGTTTGACCCAAAAAACCACAGCTTCCTTCGGATGTTTATTTCTCAGAGTACCAATCGGTTTAGATCTATCGTAGATATACTCAAGAGAAGAATTACCATTGAAAATTTTTGGAATAGAATCATTGTTTTTCCGAACAAGATGCACCATCGTAACTGTAAAGGAAAGCTGCGTGTAAGTTTGCTCGTGGAAGGTGATGATGACTTGAGGAATATCTCTCAAATAGCGAATTTCATTGCTCAAGCTCAAAATATTGCGCATGATCTCTTCCTCATTACAAGGCATAAAAACCGGATGCATTAGATGACCAATATTGTCCTTAAGGTCTTTTGGAAGGGTTTCCCTGAGTAATGTGATTTCCTCTGCAGTGAAATCTAATCCGTCACTTTTTACAATTTCGAGGTAGATAGTGCTGACGCTTTCCATGCTGCGTCGATCTACAAAAAACGAGTTTTCAACAGAAGTGGCTTCTGGAATGTGACTTTGAATAACTTTAAGAATATGTTTTTTATCAAGTAGTTCTTTATCTTTTAAAAAACTCAAAGTCATCAAGATGCTTAGAACATTTTTCTTTCCTTTTGGCAGTTGAATTTCCGATTTAAATACCTTCAAGCTTATGTGTCGTTGGTCTGGTTGTTCTTTGATTGCAATACGAAGAGCTTTTCTAAAAAGATATTGTACACTTATGATCCTGCTTAAGTGGCGACTAGAACGCTGAGCCTTAAACTCTTCTCTACTCATAACGAGTACATGCTGCATTTCAGCTAAAATATCACGGTCAAAAGCTTTTGGAAGTCGTTTTGCAAGATAGGCAATATGTTCATGAATGCTTGCTGTTTTAGCGTCAGCAGCTAATCCCTTAACCTCTAAAATACGTCTTGCATAATAACTTGATTCCAAGCCCATTTTGATTTCATTTTCAATAATGGGAAGATAAGTTTGTATTTGGCTAAGTTCTTCATCATCGGTGACCGATATGACCAATTCACAGAGAGTCATAATTTCATCACTAATATCGGGCATTTGAAAGTTTGTCGAGTTGATTAAAACGATATTCAATCGTTTCCCCGAGATAAGCCAATGACTAATCATTTCAAAAAAGAATTTAAAAGAACTCGAGCGATATTTTGCTAAAAAGAAAAAGGACATTTTATTTGGATTTTTTGGGCATGAAGCTGAAGTCACAAGGGGTAAAAGAAGTTGAAATTGTTCTTTTTCATTCGTGGTGAGTTTATCAGAAAAGAGATCATCAGGTAATATTTTTGCAAGTAATCGAGCAGTGATTTCCACGTGTGGTAAGTGGTCTACTTCAGGTTCAAAGCAAGGAAGAATTCTGGGGATATTTGTGTAATTTGCCATTTCTTATTTCGTAAGTGAGTTAAAGTGCGGCTTCTTCAAATGAGGGAACAAGGCTGGTCTTTATTTTATTTCCATTGCATATGTGAGTCCCTTCCCTAAAAGCGATAGAATGGTTAAATGAACGTATGTGTAGAGGTAATTCGTTTTTTTTAGCAAGCAAAATGCATCGTGAGTGAAGTATTTCTGCACCTGTAGAAGCAATTTCTAAGGCTTCGTCATAGGTAAGTGCTGAATATAATTTTGCATTAGAATTAATTTTCGGATCCTCAGAAAAAATTCCTTCTACGTCTTTAAAAAATTCAACTTTCTCCGCATTTAGTGCTATGGCGATAGCAACAGCAGAGGTATCGCTCCCTCCTCGACCAAGAGTTGTAATCTCTCCGCCTTGACTTACCCCCTGAAACCCTGCAATAATGACTATCTTGCCTAGTTCAAGGTGCGGAAGAATACGATGTGGACGAATATCTATGATGCGCGCATCGCTATGCTTTGGGCAAGTAATAATGCCTGTTTGACTGCCTGTAAAACTTGCCGCTTCTTGCCCCTGAAGCGATAGCGCCATAGCTAGAAGAGATATGCTAATTCTCTCTCCAACTGTTATTAGCATATCATATTCACGCTTTGGCGGATTCGGATGGACTTGTTTGGCCAAAGCGATTAGTTGATCAGTTGTGTCTCCCATTGCACTGACAACGACAATTATGCGATTGTATTCTTTTTTTCTGTGTGCTATAAGACTTGCAATTGCTGCAAAATTTTCTGGTGCAGCCACAGAAGCTCCGCCAAATTTCATGACTAAAGTTTTGTTCATGGAAAGACCTTTTAAGAAAGCGCTTTTATTGACAGAATAATGTAAGGGTATAATATATTCAATTCTCAAATTATGTTTTTTTATTAGCTGAACACGAAGTCTACAAAATTTTTGAAGTATGCAGATAGATCTTAAGATTTTAGCGACACCCTGACGAAACTTGGAAGGGCCTGCTTATTTACTAATTAACAAATTAATAATTACAAAAAATTAAGTTGCATTTATTTACTAATCTAAACTAGCATTAGATTGTGTAATTATTTTAAATAAAAGGAGTTTAAAATGTTAGATTTCAGTATGAAAGGGGTTCTTAAAGGTCTTTCCAATCCTCAAAATATATGTGACGGGGTGGTTGTAGGATTGTATTTTATGCCTACTAAACCTGTAGCGATAGCAACAGCAGCAATTTTCAGTGGTACTGCTTTTTATCTAATTCAACCTGAAACTTTACTTGTTCAAATAAGTGTAGTCTCTATTTCTTCAGGACTTGGGTGGGCTGCAACTGAAGCTGCCCATCAAATCGGAAGTAAATTATTTAAAAACAGATTGCATGCACTCGAGGCAGGGTCTGAAGAATACGAAAAGACATCAGAAGGTATAAAAGAGAAATATGAAATGAAAGAATCTATCAATAAATTACTTGACGACCTATTTGCAAATTCAGAAAGTCTAGTGTTAACAGAAAAGTCTTTTTTAGGTAAACCCGCTTAATCAAAATTATTTAGTGCCGTAAATTTACCTTAGCTTTCGTTGCGTTATACCGAAGAGCGTTCAAATTTTGGATTTTTGGCTTTGAGAAAGCTCCCGCGATTAAGCGATTAAAAACGACCCCGTATTATAATAT
>JACDDG010000313.1 GCA_013817115.1 Parachlamydiaceae bacterium
CCATAAGTCTGTGCTATCTTGTCTAAACTGTCGCCCGGTTTAACTCTATATTCATTCGGGGAATTTTCCTTATCGTCACCCACCTGTAAAGCTTCTGTTAAAACTTTAAGAGCAATTTGCAAATTTTCAATATTTCGTTCTTGCTGTTCGAAAAGCTTCTCTTGAGCATTCATTTGCTGCTTTATTTCTTGAATATCTTGCTTATACTGAGATGAAGAAGTAGAAGAATCGTTATAACGAGTCTTTACTAGCTGCAAATCTGAATGCACTCGCCTTGCCATCAATTCAAGATTTCCCATTCTACTTTCAAGGGATACTTTCGAGGCTTCAGATTGATCTCGAATATTTCTAGAAAGTTCTGTAACCTGCTTGCGTAATCCATCTACAATCACTTCCATACTTCCAAATCGCTCTTCAACCTGATGGACTTCAACCTCCAGATTATGCGACCTTTGACGAAGTTCACCAATATTGGTGTTAATCTTCTGGATTGTCTCAGGCAATGTTGCATAATTACCTCTAGATGCTGCTTGTGCTACAGCACCCCATAACGAACTCGTTATGAGGAGAAAAAATAACTTCTTAAAACTTCTATATTTTGACATACCCTACACTAGCGTTGATAAATTTTGAATTCCACTCGACGATTTTTACCCCAACCTTCATCATTTTGTTCTAAAGATAAAGGACGTTCAGTGCCATAAGAAATTGTATAAATGCGATCAGGGTTCACGCCTTCGTTAACTAACATCGAACGTACAGAATTGCTTCTACGACCACCTAAGGCCAAATTATAAGCCTCCGGGCCTCTATTGTCACAATGCCCTTCAACAAAAATATACATGCCTGGCTGAGATCTCATGTATCTGGCGACAGACTGAACAATTTCAATGTTTTTCGGACCTTTTACAAGATCATTATTGTATTCAAATTGAACGTTACGGAAGATTCCCTTTAAGTCTGATACGGTTGCGGGATCACGAAATGAATCAATTCCCGGGATCGAACTATTATATTCTCCAGGAGTTTCTCTTGGTTGGGAGATAGTATAATTGGCCATTGCAATTTCGTTGCCATTTCTTCCATCCGGAATGGCAACAAATTCACTTTCTTGATAATAGCAATTTTCAGACAACGCAGGTTCATCCCAACAAACAAATTCATCTTTATTTTGAACTTGGCGCGAGTAAACTTGTTTGCCTGCAAGAGCACTGATCCCCCTAGAGATATGACGTCCGCAGGATTTCGTATCATCCCACACTTCACCAGGTTGTCGAGAACAGCTTGCTGCTATAAAGAGCAAAAGTAAGGCTTTAGAAGCCTGAGATGGTAAAAATTGAATTGATTTCATAAATTCCTCGAAACAAATTGAAAAAGCATTAATAGGTCCCTCTGGAGCTCAATCCTATCAGTCATGGCCAATTTATCCAAGACAAAATTTAGGTAACTATTACATATATGGATAAAGAGCGAAGCTATCGAGATCGATATCTTCTCTCTTTGACTATACACGATACCATTTCGCATTTTTTTAAAAGCGATAGGAAGTTTGAGCTGAAATACTATACGAGACCCGTTTAACACGGCGCAAAGGCGTCTTTTTTGCTACAGGAAAAGAAAAGGGAAGAAAACTTTCTCCCGGAAGCTGATTATTAATGCGAGACCGATTCTGCCCTTTGCGCGTTGACCATTGCTCATAAGTGGCAAGTACACCAAATCCCCACTGATCGATAGGGGCCCAATCAAATCCCAGAGTTCCGACCGCTCCATATCCCCGTGTATGATGTTTAAAGCTCGCATTATAAGCATCCCCCATACGCCATGAGCCTTTGCCTCTGTAATCAGAAATATGCCATTCTGCGGAGCCGAAAACTGTTACGTTGCATTCGACGATAGTTGAAAAATCAATCCCGACCCAAGGTCCTACCCAGCGTGCAGAATATCTACCCCGTAATCCGTTTAAAGATTCCGAATCTCCCATAACATTCAGAGAGTCTTTCTTCTGTCTTAAGTTCTTTAATTCTACAGATTGGGTTTCATACGAATAGCCTAAAATACCCGCAATCCAAGCACGGCCTCCATTTGAAATTACTTTATACCCAAATCCTCCGGATACGTCACCGACATGTCCTGAGCGAACATCACCTTCTTGTTTGGACTCTTCATGGAGCTTATGAAAATGCAAGCGATTGCCATCATTATTATAATCTTTGTGGTGCCCATGATTGTGACTGTAATGATTATGATACTGATCTTCATGATGGTTATGGTTATGATAGCTACCATGAGCTTTTTTGCGTACTTTACGAGCTTTAGATTGAATGTATTCTTGAGGCTCATTCATATCACAACTTGCAACATTATCAAGCCTATGATCTTGGCGGCAAAGTTGATGCACAAGAAATTTATTTCGAACAGTTCCCTTTCCGTTATAAATTCTGCCGTAGTCCCCTTTTGCCCGCATGTAGTAGTGATGGCAGGTTGAATAGTCTACCGAAGCACCAAGTTGAGCAATTTTTAGTCCTTTAAATTCTACTTTGGAAAAGTTTTTAGATTGAGGCTGTTCTCCACCAATGTGGAATTTTAGAAAATCCTCCCTGAAACCCCCGAAAAAATGAGCGTTGAATGCTGGAGGTTCATTAAAATATGGAACGCTTGCAGCTAGTTGCGGTAGTTGACACGCAACTAGTGCCCCAAGAGTAATGATTGAACGTACAAGACGCATTAGCTCCTCCCATGTGATTAAACCTAAAATGATTGTTCATGCCATGGGCTTCAAAAAAATGCTAGCTATATTTTTATTACCGAGATAAACGGTGACAAAAAGAGGGTAAATACGACGCCTTTAAAATAAAGTTCATTGTTTAAAAAAAGCATTTTAAACGACAAAGGCATTAAGACAATGAGGTAAACAGCATTAGTTCGCTAAAGTTTACAAGCTTAATCGTCTTGATATACAGGTCTAAGGCCCATTCTAAACTTTCGATATTGCAACACATTTTCTAAAACAAGTTCTGAAAAATATTGGTCATCAATTTCATTCATTATGGAATCTGTCTTTAGCATAGACTCCTGAGTCTGTAATTGATTATCATTCGGGATAGCCGAAGTGTACAAATTCAGAGACATCCTTTTCAATCTAAAGGCACCTTCTGAATTATTTTTCTCTTCACAGATCATTGCCAACTCGTACAAAAGTTCTGCGCAGTAGAAGCAGCTTTCAGTATCTAAATTGTTGTAACCATCTTTAAAATGATTTAAGAGCTCGTCTGGAGTATATTCTAAAAACTTTAAGATATCACTGTTCAGATATTTTTGACTTGTTTGCTGTACTTGTTCTAAAGCTTGCTCATAATATGCAGCTTTTCGAGTACGAGCAATAGCGGCAACAGTTAGCACAAACTGCTCGATCATATTTAAGACATAATCTTTAGCCATATAATTCCATTTTTGTTTTTTTTATTTTGTATAATTACATGCCACGGAGATATTGTCTAGTTTTCTGTAATTTTTTTAGTTTATGGGTGGATATTCTTTAGGCGGAGGGAGTCGGAGGGCCGGTGGGCGTGAGAAGCCATTGAAAGCAGAGACCCATAGGCGCAAAAACACAGAGGAAGTAAGGAAAGGCAGTTATACCGAAGTGCGTTCAAATGTTGGTTTTTGGCAAAGAGAAAGCTCGATTAAGCGATCAAAAACAGCCCCATATTATAATAT